>CAZDMC010000044.1:0-10091 GCA_964506335.1 uncultured Methylomarinum sp.
GAAGGATTGGGGTTTCGTTCAATTGGTCGGGTTTTGAACGTAAGCAATGTAACTATACTAAATTAGTAACGCCATATTTTTATCAGTTTATCGCTTTAAAACCAATATCTGTTCGATAAAAAACTTTGTTCCAATGGATTTTTTTAGTGAGGTCATAGGCTTGCTGCTGTGCTTCAATAAGGGTATTTCCTAAGGCACAGGCACATAAAACACGGCCGCCTGTTGTCACTATATTACCATTACTCATAGTAGTTCCAGCATGAAAAACTTTGCTATTGTGTTGTTCGTCATTCGGCAAGCCAGAAATAATTTCACCTTTTTCATAACTATCTGGATATCCTCCAGAAGCTAAAACAACACCTAAAGCAACACGTTCATCCCAGTCACTTGTTATTTCATCTAATGTGTTATCCAGGGCAGCCAAACACAGTTCTACCAAATCGCTTTTCATACGCATCATGATGGGTTGCGTTTCTGGGTCGCCAAAACGGCAATTGTATTCCAGTACTTTGAGAGTCCCATTTTTACTAATCATTAATCCGGCATATAAAAATCCTGTATAGGGAAAACCATCTTCTCGCATTCCTTTTAAGGTGGGATTAATGATTTCAGCCATGACTCTTTGATGAATTGCAGGCGTTACAATGGGGGCTGGAGAATAGGCTCCCATGCCACCTGTATTAGGCCCTTTGTCACCATTATCGCGGGCTTTGTGGTCTTGCGATGTAGCCATTGGCAAGGCAAAATTGCCATCTGCAATGACGATAAAACTGGCTTCTTCGCCCTCCAAAAATTCTTCGATAACAACGCGGTGACCGGCTTCACCAAAACCATTGCCAGATAACATATCTTCTACTGCATCAATGGCTTGTTGTTCAGTTTCGGCTACTATCACGCCTTTTCCGGCAGCCAGTCCATCGGCTTTGACGACAATGGGCGCGCCCTGGCTTTTAATGTATTCAATAGCTGCTACCTCGTCGGTAAATGACTGGTATTCGGCGGTTGGAATTTTATGCCGAGCCATAAAATCTTTACAGTATGTTTTTGAGCCTTCTAGTTGTGCCGCCTGAGCCGTAGGCCCAAAGCATTTTAATCCTGCTTCGGTAAATGCATCAACAATACCTGCCACTAAAGGGACTTCAGGGCCTATTATTGTTAATGAAATGTCGTTTTTCTGGGCAAAATCAATTAATGCGGAAATATCTTCTGCATCAATGGAGATATTTTCTATGTCTTTTTCTAAAGCAGTACCTGCATTGCCGGGGGCAACAAACACGTTTGAAACTTTAGCAGATTGTCTGGTTTTCCAGGCAAGGGCATGTTCACGACCGCCACTGCCGACGATGAGTATTTTCATTATAGTTTTTTTAGGGGGCTGAATAGTTACGCTGAATTAATGTCTAAAATGGCGCATACCGGTAAAAACCATGACTATATTATGTTCATCTGCTGCTTCAATCACTTCATTGTCACGGATTGAACCGCCTGGCTGAATAATGGCGCTAATACCTGCTTCTGCCGCAGCATCTATACCGTCTCTAAAGGGGAAGAAAGCATCTGATGCCATTGCTGAGTCAGAAACTACCAGGCCTTCATCAGCTGCTTTTATGCTTGCCACTTTAGCCGAATATACGCGACTCATCTGACCTGCGCCTACTCCGATAGTCTGGCTGTTTTTGCAATAAACAATAGCGTTGGATTTAACAAATTTAGCGACTTTCCAGGCAAATAACAGATCAGCCATTTGTTGTTCATTAGGTTGCCGTTGACTGACGACTTTGAGATCTTGCCGGGTGATTGCTCCAAGGTCTTTGTCTTGCACTAATAAACCACTGGCAACGCGTTTAAAATCAAGTGTAGCTGTGCTGTCATGCCATTCACCACAGGCTAATACTCTGACATTCTTTTTTTCTGCTAATAATTTTTTGGCGGTAGTGCTTATGCTGGGTGCAATGATAACCTCTACAAATTGACGTTTAATTATTTCAGCAGCCGTTTCTTCATCCAGTGACTGATTAAAGGCGATGATGCCACCAAAAGCCGAGGTAGGGTCAGTCGCATAGGCTAAGTCATAAGCGGCTAGAATATTTTCAGCTTGTGCTACGCCACAAGGGTTTGCGTGTTTAACAATGACGCAGGTGGGTTGATCTGAAAATGATTTGACACATTCTAACGCGGCATCGGCATCGGCAATATTGTTATAAGATAATGCTTTACCTTGTATTTGAGTAGCTGCCGCAATAGTACCCGATGGCGGATTTTTTTCGATATAAAAGGCGGCGTTTTGGTGAGGGTTTTCGCCATAACGCATGGATTGAAAATGCTGAAATTGCAAATTCAGAGTGGGCGGAAATTGAACTTTATTGACAGCCGCTAGATAGCTAGAAATAGCGGTATCATAGCGAGCCGTGTGTTCAAAGCTTTTTAATGCCAAGTTAAAGCGTGTTTGCTGGCAAATACTGACATTATTATTTTTTAGTTCATCAAGTGTTATGCTGTAGTCATTGGGGTCAACAATTACACTGACATCCGCATGGTTTTTTGCTGCGGCACGGATCATGGTCGGGCCGCCAATATCAATATTCTCAATAGCTGTTGCCAAATTACAGTCGGGTTTTGCGATAGTTTGCTCAAAGGGATAGAGGTTTACCACGACCAGGTCAATCGCATTAATGCCATTGGCTGTCATCACCTCATCATCTATGCCTCTGCGACCTAAAATGCCGCCATGTACTTTGGGATGTAAGGTTTTTACCCGGCCGTCCATCATTTCAGGAAAACCGGTGTAATCTGAAACTTCTGTTACAGCAATATCGTTTTTAGCAAGCAGTTTTGCTGTGCCTCCGGTGGAAATTAGTTCTATGCCTAGCTGATCAAGTCCTTGACAAAATTCAACGATGTTGGATTTATCTGAAACACTGATTAATGCACGAGATATTTTTTTATTCATGTAGTCTCAAAGAGGTATTTATGCAGGAAAAAAGAGAGGGTATTGAGAAAGTCAGCGGTAATGCTGATGTAAGGCAACTCGCAAAAAACAACCCACCACCTTGCTTTGTCTTTTTGTCTGTTTTCCGCGTTACAGCTCCGGTTACATAGCCAGCTATGCGCCCTACGTTGTACCTCAACAATTGCTCCTGCATTGTTCTACCTACATACATCCCTGTATTAGTTGAAGACAAACAAAAATCCTACGCAATCTGGTGGGTTATTTATTGCGAGTTACCTAATGTTTTTAAGCCAAGCCATAAAGATCAATCTTTTTGCGTAGTGTGCTACGGCTTAAACCCAAAATTTTAGATGCTTTGGTCTGATTTTGCCCACAATGCCTCAAAGTGATCTCAATCAGAGGTTTTTCTACTTCGCTGATCAGCATTGCGTGAAGCCCTGTTGTTTCATGACCATTGAGCTGGACAAAATAATTTTCCAGAGTATCTTTAACATGGGTTGATAAAGGAGCCGGTTTTACTTTTTCGGTAATCTTAATGATTTCAGCAGTTTGTAACATTAAATAATATATTAAGAGCTGAGTGTGATTAATAGACTAATTCAATATCAGAAAACACTGAATTAACCATTGCAATTTGTTGAGATGGATCAAGCAATTGAAATATCTCTTTTTTACGCTGCTCAGGAATAAATCTTAAATGAGCAAAATACCAGGAAATATGTTTTCTGGCTATCCTAACACCGCTTCTTTTTCCATAGAAGCTATATAAGTGTTCCAGATGATTATTAATTACTGATTGAATATCCTTAACAGTCCGCTTTCGCTGGCTTGTAGTGTTATTTAGTTGTTGCAATATTTCTTCAAAAACCCATGGTTTACCTTGCGCTGCCCGCCCAATCATCAGCGCATCAGCGCCAGTATAATCAAGAACGTGCTGGGCTTTTTTGGCATTAGTAATATCGCCATTGGCTATGATGGGAATATTAACAGATTGCTTGACCTGTTTAATAGTTTTATATTCAGCTTCACCATTAAATTTACAAGCGCGTGTTCGGCCATGCACCGTTAATGCAGCGATACCGGATTGTTCGGCAATTTTTGCTATATTAACGGCATTTTTATTTTCTATATCCCAGCCGGTGCGAATTTTAAGGGTGACAGGAATGTTGACTGCATTAACGGTAGTTTCTAAAATTTGACGCACTAAGGGTTCATTTTTAAGTAAGGCAGAACCTGCGGCAACAGAACACACTTTTTTAGCAGGACAACCCATATTAATATCAATAATATCTGCACCACGTTGTTGATTGAGCAGGGCAGCATCAGCCATCTGTTGTGGGTCTGTCCCTAAAATCTGTACCGAGCAAATGCCACTTTCGCCATTATGATCGGTTTTTAATAAAGTTCTTTTATGATGCTGTAATGCCGGATTGGAGGCGACCATTTCAGAAACAGCAAGTCCCACGCCAAACTGGCGGCACAATTCACGAAAAGGCCGGTCGGTGATTCCGGCCATAGGGGCGAGAATTAGATTGTTTTTAAGGGTGTAAGAGCCTATTTGCATATAAATTAATAATCAGTACATTTTATGGTTTAGGTTTTATGGGTGAATTACAATTCTGCTCCATGTATACTCTCCTCGCTCAAAATAGGGATGCTTAAACGCAAAGAGTATATTTTCACTGTTAATTTATTCATACCAATTTTCTATTTTTAATTCTGAAACTCTGGCAAATTCTTTAGTATTGTTGGTAACTAATATACCTTGATGAGCCAAAGCTGTACCCGCTATCAATAAATCGTATGGTCCAATTGACCTGCCTTTTTTTTCTAATTGAGATCGAACTAAAGCTGCAAAATGAGCCTCTCGACTTCTAAAAGGTAATAATTCAACTAAAGAGCATAGTTCCTTTAACTGAGTCTGTCTTTTTTGGGGTGAATTCGATTTTGCTATTCCGTATTCGAGTTCAAATAGCACGATAGCTGGAATTGCAATCTCTTTTGGAGAAATTTCTAATAATTTGTGGGAAACATTGCCCATGCCTTTAAAAAAATAAATTAATATATTTGTATCAAGGATGTACATTAAACAGTTTCACGTTTGGCATCTTTGCCAATGGTGCTTCTGATCTCTTCTATTGTGGGAAAATCTTCCCAGCAGCCAGCTAATTCGATTACAGATTGTGGCCATTCATTAGCCACCTTATCTTGAATAAGTTTCGCTATCCACTTGCTCTTTGATAAGTGAGCTGATTGTGCTGCTGCAACCATTTTATGTTCGATATCTTCTTCCAGATAAATTGTAACTTGTCCCATAAAGTTGACCTTTACAAAAAATATATGTTTAATTATATGTGTCAGGTAAAAGCTGTCAAGTTTTTGCTAAAATTAAATATTTGTATTATCGCCAATAAAAGTATGTGATTTTTTGCGAATAGTAAAAACAGTGATGCTTCTTGGAATCCGAGTGCAAGTATTTGGCACGCCCAATATGGGCGTGAACTATATTGAAAAACACCGGTATTTTTGTCTTGAATCTTTAGTCTTGAGTCTTGAGCCTTGAGTTTGCTTTTAAATCCTTATCATTTTCATCGGTGAAGATAGGGTTGCACTTGTCTTCTTCATTTAGCTTGGAAACTTCAGCAGGATAAATATGCCAAAAGGATTTATCAATAGAGGCGTTTTTATAGTTTTCTTTGTTTGCATGGGTGAATGGACACCACCAGTTTTCTACCGCTTTAACTAGATAGGCATGCCATTCCATTAATGCAACGCTGTAAGGGCAATAAAGGGTGCAATTAACAATCCAGTATAATCTGGATTGGGCAAAGCTTAATTTGAATGAGCCATCCATTTTGATCTGGTTTTTCATAGTATATCGGTGACTGCTTCTATCTGGAATAAAATCACCCCACTTTTTCAGGTTTTTTGCACCACAAAGAACCATACTGTAATAAGTTGAATAAGCACTGGCAATAACAAAGGGCAGGGATAAAATGGGTAAATAAACCAATATTAATCCTATGGTTCTAGATAAAATAGACATTTTTTGGTGATTGGCGCCAATTTCAATTCTGTCAGCAGCACATTGTTCACAAGCTTTCATTTTTTTTCTCGTTTTCAGGGGGTAATAATTTTTTAGGGTTAAGTAAGCGGTACACACTTAAACAGCCAGCACAGCAAAAACTTTGCTGCCCTTCTTTGGTTTCGAGCTCAAATCCAGGTATTTCTACGGGTAGGCTACAAAGCACACATTCTTTATGAGTTGATTCCATCTGACCTAGCAGCCTAAGTCTTTTCTTGCCATTTCAAACTAAGCCATTGATTGTATTAAATTACAAGTATTTATAAGGTTCTTAAGCAAAGTTGCAAGAATCCTGGAGCGACAATTATAAACTGTTAGAAACAGAACAGAAATAGGTTTTTAAATATTCTGTTTCTAATATGGCAGGATGAATAGGGTGGTCAGGGCCTTGAGAGCCGGTGGCAAAAAATACTAGATGCCGGTCTATATGGCGTGCTGAGGAACGTAATATTTCGTGTAAATTATTTTTGCTTAAGTGATGGGAGCAGGAGGCAGAGACCAGAATACCATTTTTGTTTAAAACTTGTAGAGCCAATTGATTTAAGCGGTGATAAGCCTGGTAGCCTGCTTTGAAGTCTTTTTTCCGTTTAATCAATGCCGGTGGGTCTAAGATAATGACATCATAATGCGCATTATTTTCTCGTGCCTGTTTTAAGAAATCAAAAACATCATTTCGGATAAATTGCATTTTATCGCTTATCTGATTTAGTTCTGCACTGCTTTTTGCCAGTGTTAATGCAGACTGAGAACTATCAACACAAGTCACCTCAGCTGCACCCGCTTTTGCAGCTGGAATACCCCATGCCCCAGAATAGGAAAATAAATCAAGTACTCGTTGTTGATTACAAAGCTTTGCTGCCCGCGTTCGGCTATCACGGTGGTCATAAAACCATCCGGTTTTTTGGCCATCAAGCACATTTAGCTTAAACAAGCAGTTATTTTCTTCAATGACTAGCGATTCGGGTAGCTTGCCATAGATAATTTCAGATTCTTGGGATAAACTTTCAAGTTGCCTTTGGCTGTTGTCGTTTTTTAAAATAATGGCTTCAGGGGATAATAATTCAAGCAGTATGTTGATTAAAATGTCCTTTTGTTTTTCAATGCCTGCGGTGGTTATTTGTACGGATAAAACTGAGCCGAATCGGTCAATGATGAGTCCAGGGAGTCCGTCACTTTCTGCAAAAACCAGCCGGTAATAAGGTTTATCAAATAGACGTTCTCGTAATGCCAATGCATTGGCTATTCTTGTTTTGAAAAAGTTACCGCCTAATTTGGCAGAGGGTTTTCTGGAAATGAGCCGAGCGCAAACTAGCGTGTTTGGGTTGATATAAGCACTACCTAATGGCTTGTTAGTACTGTCTTTGATAAGCACCATATCACCGGCTGAAAAAGCATCCAAGGGACTGCGCTTTGTGTCGACTTCATTGCTAAACACCCACAAATGGCCTTTGCGTAGACGTTTATCTTCGTTTTTCTTTAAATAGAGTTCGGGATGTGCCATAGAGAGTATTAAATTAATTCAAAACGATAGCCACCCATTTTGTCGGATGGCGTGGCAATATCAAGTGCTATTTCAATGGACATGTCGGGTTTCATTATGGATATGCTGGTAGTCATATAATCTTTAGGATAAAAGATTCTTTCAGCAAAATCATCCCCTGTAAAACCTTGTAATGTGAGTTTAATAGAGGGTAGGTTCTGCTTAAAACTGGCATGGTTAACAAAAGCTGTTTTGAAAATGGAATGATGTTTGGTCATGGTCTGGAACGAGCCATGTAGAACAGTCAATTCATTCAGGTTTTTATAGATAGGCAGTTTGCAGTTCAAGGTTTGACATGCTGTTGTTAACCAGGGTCTTATTAGGCTGTTTTGAGTAAAGTTATGACCTTCAAAATAATAAATTTGAAAACTCAGGATGATAAAGCATAAAGCAATCCACAAATTCCAGTGCATCGAACGCTGGGTCGTCAGTTCATGTGGAGAAAATACTTCGCTGACTACAAATTGATTGGCTAGCGGTTTTTCGCTTAAATGTTCTAAGGCATTGAACATTAATGAACAGTGGCTACATCGTATTATTCCCTGAGAAGAACGGATGTCTTTAATCGTCAATAACTGTTGCTGTTTACATTCCGTGCATTGAGTATACATGTTTTATGCGTTCTTAATGGCATCAAGTCTACACCAATCTTGTTGACTGACTGGGGTTGTTATTTTAATGTGATGCGCCTGATAAGCTGTGCTTACTGATGCTGCCTGTTCATTTAAAATTCCCGATAAGATTAGCTCGCCTTTTGCTTTAAGCAGGCCTGAAATGGATTCAGCCATTTCGCAAAGTGGTTTGGCAAGAATATTAGCTGTCACAATACCCGCCTGAAATGGACTAAATTGTTCGGGTAGATAACATTTTATTTTATCCTGAATATGGTTTTTTTTAGCATTGTAATGGCTTGCTTTTATTGCCTATGGCGCAGCCCCATAAAGAGTTGCCGAATTGCATAGGCTAATAGTGTTTCATCCATGTTCTTTCCAAGGTTTGGTCTTGCAGAATCTCTTGATACCAATCTTTCAGAGAGTTGTCTTTAAAACGATCAAATAATAATGTTTTAACTAGTGCAGGTTCGGCATCCAGCTCAAACAGGGCAAATAACAAATTGCCGAGACCATGAATTTATTTTGAGATTTGTCCGGAATAATATTATTGTCACCGCTTGATACATAATCCACTTTATAAGGGTGATAAGCTGTAAAAAACCATTACCAGTGACTTATTAGCCCACCTGGACTATTCCAGGCTCTGGCTCCTGTACTATCAATTTGCACATAGCCATCTCCTGCTTGTGGGGCACCATTAACAGGGGTAGCTGTAAGAGTATATGTTGATTGCGTGACAACCGTGACGGCTAAGTTGTACATAACAACACCATCAACCGTAATCGTATTAGAATACACATCGGGTGCGGCTCCTCCTCCATCACGATAATCTGAACCATTTTGCACATAAAATTGCTCCATAGCATTGGCAAAGGCCAATAACTCGCCTTGTGCGATTACTCTACGACCTGTTTGCACGTGTTCAATATAAGCAGGATATGCGATTGATGCTAATATTCCAGTAATTGCCACCACAATCATAAGCTCTATCAAGGTAAACCCTGATATAATTTTTTTCATTTCTGTTCTCTCATTGAATTAACTATTCAGGTTAATGATTATTTTTTACATAGCCAGACAGGCCAGGTAGTTCTTCCAATTGCCTTATAAAAATGCCTTAGGAATGTCCGTGACCGTGCGAAGTATAACTTGAACAAATTACCCAGCTTCTTCCGTGCGCGTTTGTAAAATTAATGCAACATTTTACTTGGCTACTTATATGCGCGCGATAAAGTCCAATTTATTCACGGACAACTCCTTAGTCTGGCAGACAAAAAAAAAGACAAACCGATAAAAATCCGCAACCGTGATCGTGTAAACTGTATTTTATAAATTGTTCAACTATTTAAGGCGGCGGCGGGCAGTTTGCTGCATAGTTACCTTTCTCTGTATGCATTCGTCCTGAGCCTTCGATAACTATATTACGTGAACTGTCTAAATTGTTATTAGGAGGACAAATAGCAAAGCTGCCTATTGTGGTTGCTCTACCATTGGGTGAATATGAAATAAAATCGGCAAATTCAGGTCCTGTAATACTACCACTCCCTGCTGTTATGCCAGGATAGATTTTTAATAAAGTATCTCCAGCATCTTCAGTGCCATTGCCATTTGTATCAACAAATATTCGCCAGCCATCTTGCCATTCAGCTACTCTTCTAATAGTTACGACTTCTCGACGTTTGATGGCTGTACTGCGTGCCAAGTTTAATGAGGCAATTATATCATTAGCTTGAGTAGTTAATTTCTGAGAGTTCAAGGCCGCTATTAATGATGGAAAGCCAGCGGTAGAAACAATACCAATAATAGCAACAACAATCATCAGCTCAATTAAAGTAAATCCTTGTTGAAAGGGTTTGTTTTTAATTAATTTGTTGTCTGTTTTCATATTATTATAGCTGTAAT
>CAZDMC010000045.1:0-9945 GCA_964506335.1 uncultured Methylomarinum sp.
GTTAGCCGGGCATTTTTTTGAAGTGCTGTGGAATCAATAGCTTGTGCTAGAAACCTTGATCCAGCTGATTTTTCTAGGATTATAGCCTCTTCGTGTTTGAGAACAGCCCATTCAAGTGCCTAAATTGTTGTGATGGACAGGCGTAAAGCAGCCGTATTATCAATACCTATCACAACAAGCCATCTGCTTGGGTGGGACATTCTTGAGCATGAAGAGTCTATAACAGCTAATTTTCCAACAAGCTTGTTTATTACGGCTATACTATTAGCCTAGACGAATCATTTTACAAAAACATGGCGAAATTTACAGCTTATTTTAATGGCAAACCTATTCAATCTCATATCTTTGAATCGGGTATTATCCATATTGGCAGAGATGATACTAATGATTTTATTATTGATAATCTAGCTATTGCGCCTGCCCATGCTGTGGCCATCATCAAGGAGGGTGAATGTATTATTAAGCAGCTAAATGATGAGTTTCCTTTAATTGTTAATGATATAAAAAGCAGAGAAGCATTGCTTCAAAACGATGACAAGATTTCCATGGGGAAACACATTATTGTCTATAGCACGACTGAAACTGTTGCTCCAGTCACTATTAACAATAATGTGAGCCGGGACATTGCTTCACTCAATGGAAAATTAAATAAAACAATAAAGGTTTCAGACGCTAGCTTGCAAGTGCTTGACGGCCGACATATCGGTCGCATTCTTCCTTTAAAAAAATCTATCACTCGTTTAGGGCAATCAGGTTCGGGAATCGCTGTTATTTCAAGAAATGACGAAAACTTTCTTATTTCTGTTTTGGAAGGAAATATCGCTATCTCTGTAAACCAAAAGGATTTAGGCGATCAAACTGTTACTTTAAAGAGTAATGACATTGTCATTATTGAAAATATTTCCATGCAATTTTTTCTTGAAAAATAATATGTCAGATATCAATAATAAACGTCATTTTCACCGTATTTTTTATAATGCTGAAGCCACCTTAAACAGTGAAACCCATTCATTGTCTTGCAAGATTATAGATATTTCTTTAAAAGGCTGTCTTGTTCGCTTTAATAGTGCCTGGACAGAACCGCTGGAAAACATTTATACCTTAAAATTGCAATTGTCTGATGAAATTAGTATTGAAATGCAAGTCAGTGTAAGCCACGTTATTGGAAATAATGCCGGCTTTAAATGCGAGCATATTGATATTGATAGTATTTCCCAATTACGCCGCCTTGTTGAGCTTAACCTGGGCGATAGTGAACTGCTGGAAAGAGACTTACTGGCACTTACAGAGATACCAGCAAGCTAATAAATAGCCAATGCTTCAAGTACAGTTGCCACAGCATGTACTTCCAGACCTTTAGGATTAACTTTGGGTGCATTTGCTTTTGGAATGACCGCTTTCTTAAAACCATGTTTTGCCACCTCATTTAATCTAGCGAAGCCATTTGCAACCGGTCTAATCTCACCATTCAAACCAATTTCTCCAAAAAAAACCACATCATGGGGAATAATTTTATCTTTGAGACTAGAAACAACGCCAATAATAATCGCTAAATCTGAAGCTGTTTCAGTCACCTTTATACCCCCCACGACATTAGCATATATCTCATCATTAGCAGTAAATACACCCGCATGACGAGATAAAACAGCCAGTAACATAGCCAGTCTATTTTGATCAAGTCCCACTGCCAAACGACGAGGATTTCCATACTGACTTTCAGTCACCAGCGCCTGAATCTCAACTAATAAGGGTCGCGTTCCTTCCCATAAAACGGTAACAACACTACCCGAACACGGTTTTTCAGAGCGCGACAAGAACATGGCTGAAGGATTTTTCACCTCTTTAAGACCATTGCTAGCCATAGAAAAAAAACCCAGTTCACCAATACTGCCAAAACGATTTTTATCCGCTCGCATAATTCTATACCTGGCATCATCCGTTGTTGACAATACTACTTGCACATCAACAATATGGCTCAGTGTCATCGGCCCTGCTAAAGACTGATCTTTGGTTACATGGCCAACCATAAAGATGGATACATTATTTTTTTTGGCATATTGGGTCAAATAGCTGGCCGATTCTCTCACTTGAGAAACCGAACCAGGCGCACTCTCTGAATTTGTAGAATACATAACCTGAATGGAATCAATAATTAATAATTCTGGTTTTTCAACATCTACACAATCACAAATCTTTTGTACCGAAGTTTCTGCCAGCATCTTTATTGTGCCAGTATCTAAACCCAGCCGATGCGCTCTTTCCGCTATTTGTTGCAGGGACTCTTCCCCTGACACATACAAAACGGAGATTCCGGCTAAGGCAGCATTAGCAATGGCTTGTAATAGAATAGTACTTTTCCCTGCGCCAGGCGCACCCCCAATCAAAACCACGCTGCCTCTTACTATTCCGCCTCCCAGTACACGATTGAACTCATCAAATCCAGTAGATATTCTTGCTACTTGTGCCAAATCCACATCAGATAACAATTTAACTTCTGAGCGCCTCCCTGCATAACCTGATAAACCCGTTCTATTTTTTTTATTCGTGCCTAAACGAATCTCTTTAATAACATTCCATTCACCACATGCAGTACATTGTCCCGCCCAACGCGTTGAATCAGCGCCACATTCTGTACAAACAAATGCGGTTTTTTGTTTTTTAGCCATATTACTTAGGAATGGGAAATAGTTTTAATTTCAACCCGCTGAGTAATGCCACAGGTTAATGTATAAGGAATGGTATTTGCATATTCTGCTATTTCTTCAACTAACAAACCATTCCCCCAAAGCGTCACAGGGTCGCCTACTTTAGCCTTGGACAGCCTCCCTAAATCAACCGTAATCATATCCATAGATACACGTCCAACCAGTGACACCCTTTCACCATTCACTAACACTGGGGTACCATTTTTTGCATAACGGGGATAGCCATCACCATAGCCTATCGCCACAACACCCAGTTTGGTATTTTTTTTACTCTCCCAGTTGCCAGCATACCCGACTGTTTCACCGGCCTGTATATGTTTGATAGCGATGAGTCTGGAATGCAAACTCATCACCGGTTTTAAATCCAGTTTAATCTCATTAGAAAAATCAGAAAAAGGAGAAATACCATATAACATAATCCCAGGACGCTCCCAATCGCTTAATGAATCCGGCCAGGCGATAATAGCGGCTGAATTTGCAATACTTTTTTCGCCAGCCAAATCATTCACAATATCCTTAAAAACTGATATTTGAATTAATGTGTTTTTATCATCCACATTGTCTGCACAGGAAAGGTGAGCCATTAGCCCCAAAGGCTTTCTAAGCAGAGAGATTTTCTGTAGCTTTTGATAAATGGCCTTAAACTCATGGGCTTTAAAGCCCAGTCGATTCATGCCAACATCAAGCTTTAGCCATACTGAAATTTTATTTTCACTGTGTTGCTGTTTTAAAATTTCCAGCTGGTTTTCCGAATGGACTACAGTGTCTAAATCGTGCTGAATCAAGTCTGTTAATTCTTGTTTACCAACAAAGCCTTCCAAAACTATGATTCTTTTGCTAAACCCTGCTTGCCGCAACTGTATTCCTTCATCAATTCGAGCAACGCCAAATGCGTCCACATCTTGCAAGGCTTCTGCAATAACGAATAAACCATGTCCATAAGCATTGGCTTTAATAATCGCCATAATTTTTGAATCTGGTGCGTAATGCCGGATAACAGATAAGTTATGTTTTATTGCAAGGGTATCAATCACTGCATAAGTGCTTGTCGCCACTAATATTCCTCATCTACATAAGAATCACCGGCAAAATTCTCAAACCGGGTAAACTGACCCAAAAAGGTTAATCGAACAATGCCTAAAGGGCCGTTACGCTGCTTACCTATAATTATTTCGGCAATCCCTTTATCGGGAGAGTCTTCGTTATAAACTTCATCTCTATAAACAAACAGGATTAAATCGGCATCCTGTTCAATCGCACCCGATTCCCTTAAATCAGACATAACAGGCCGCTTGTTAGGTCGTTGTTCAAGGTTACGGTTTAACTGTGATAAAGCAACCACAGGAACTTTCAGTTCTTTGGCTAACGCTTTCAAACTGCGAGAAATATCAGAAATTTGCTGAACACGGTTTTCACCGCTAGATGGCGACTGCATCAACTGCAAATAATCCAGTACAATAAGACCTAATTGGCCATGTTCGCGTGTCAATCGCCTCGCTCGCGCTCTGACTTCTGTCGGTGTTAAAGCCGGCGTATCATCAATAAACAATTTAGTTTCTGCCAACAGGTTTATCGCCGAGGTTAATCTAGGCCATTCATCATCTTCTAACTTTCCTGTTCGCACTCTATTTTGATCAATTCTGCCTAGAGATGACATCATTCTCATCGCCAATGCATCACCTGGCATTTCCATACTAAATACAGCTACCGGTTTATCGCCTTTTATAGCAATATTTTCTGCTATATTCATGGCAATAGTGGTTTTTCCCATTGAAGGACGACCGGCAATAATAATTAAATCTGAGGGTTGCAAGCCCGATGTTAACTCATCTAAATCAGTAAACCCGGTGCTTGCCCCGGTAATATTGCCTTCTTGCTCATATAAGGTTTCAATTTTATCAACAGCAGAAGCCAGCAAGTTTTTAATTGATCTAAAGCCGCCATCCTGACCCCGCTGTCTTTGCTCCGCTATTTTGAAGACGTCTCGTTCTGCATTTTCTAATAAATCAGCCGTCTCCCTGCCTTCGGTATTAAATGCCGAGTCTGAAATATCAGTGCCTACATGTATCAACTGCCTTAGAATAGAGCGATCTCTAACAATATTGGCATAAGCGACAATATTGGCTGCACTGGGTGTGTCTTTGGCCAACATCGCCAAATAGGCCAGCCCTCCCACTGCCTGCAAATCATCTGTTGCATCTAATGACTCAGACAGGGTGATCACATCAAAAGGTTCTTGTTTTTCAGCTAATTGCACAATGATATTAAAAATCAAACGATGATCTTTTCTATAAAAATCATTCGCATATACTTTATCCGCAACCGAATCCCAAGTTTGATTATCAAGCAATAACCCCCCTAAAACAGATTGTTCGGCTTGAATAGAATGCGGGGGGACTTTTAAAGATTCAACTTCGTAGTCAGAGGCGTAAGAAAAATTTTCCATGTGTTTAAAGTTATTCCGAAACCATTTTCTATTATACTCTTTGCGTTTAATAATTCCCGTTTTTAGTGCGTAGATTATTGTGATGAGCGAGCCATGAAACATCAATATATTTCAATAATTTGAAATATATTTACTGAATATCCATCAACTTTTGTAACTACTCACCGAAATTCAGCTAAGGGTGTAGGGTATTGATTTATCAGGCTTCTGAAACAGGACGATTCAGAGAGCTTACAAGGATGTATTTACGCGTCCTGATAAATCAATACCCTACACCCTTAGCGCCAATAAACACTGAGTAGTTACCAACTTTTTAACTATAAAAAGTATCGGTGCTGTGGCTTTTTTTGAGCCAGCAATACGCTGAAAATCAAAAAAAGTAGCATCCAGTTGTTTACACCAAAGATCAATTCGCTGTGTTTCAACAGCGCCGCCTGTATGTCCTGGGTAGGCTAATATGGTGAGAATAGCTGATCTCGCTAATAGACTTAGTGACTGCTGCAGTGCTGATAGTGTTGAATCAACCTGGGTAATAATAGACTTGTCACCTCCCGGCAAATAACCTAGATTAAACATAACTGCTCTGACTTTTCCATGCAAATGTTCTGGAATGTATTCTGCTATTTGTTCATGACTGCGGTGATTAAGAGTAATATTGCTCGTTGAAATTTCAGTTTCCAATCTGGAACGGGTTGAGTTCAGTGCTTCTTGTTGAATATCAAAGCCAAATACCTTTCCATGTACACCTACTTTTTTGGCTAGAAATAATACGTCATGACCATTGCCCAGCGTTGCATCAATTGCAACATCGCCACTATTTAAATATTGATTGATAATATGGTGCGCTTGCGTCGTTAAAGATAGACTCTTCCTGTTTGAGAACCCCCCATTTATGTGCATAGATTGTTGTGATGGGTTAGGCGTAAATAAGCCATAATATTAATATATTTCAATGCCTTACAAAAACATCCATCGCAACAAGCCGTGTGCTTGGGTGGGGTATTCTTGAACGTGAAGAGTACGCTTGCATTGTCATGATCTAAAGAGCTTTGCATAACGTCTAATACTACTAGCTTCAGGAATAGCTTTGTTGTGCAATAGATTATCGGCAAGGCGCTGGCAATACCAGGGTATCTGAAGACTACCTTTAGCACCAAAGCCATTAAAAATAACAAGCTCCGGGTGTTTTGGATGAGCGCCTAAAAAGGGCTGTTTGTCTAATGTTGCAGGTCTTATTCCTGCTTGCTGCTTTATTTCTGAGTTGATTGAAAGCATAGGTATTGTTTTTTTTAAGGAAGCAAGCAATGTTGTTTTTGCAGCCATTGTTGGCTGGGTATCAAGTTGTTTCCAGTCAAAAGTTGCACCGGTTCGAAATTGATATGAATTGAGCGGAATAAACCAGTGACCATAATTCACTATATTCTGAGGTACTTTATAGCTAGCTGTTGCAGTAATAATTTCACCTTTTACTAGTTGAAAAGGTAGGAAGGAAAACCAGGGATTAAGAGTGCCATGATGCCCTTCACAAAAAATAATGCGCCGAGGGCAAAGGTGTTTCCAATGTAATTGTGGAGAACAATTAATATCTTGATAGTCAATTTCAGCTTTAATGTAACAATTGTGAGCATTAAAATAGATTTTTAGCGTGGTTAATAATAGCTTGCAAAGCAAATATCCCGTCTGTTTCTGTTTCACCAGGCCAAACGGAGAAACTAACCCACTATGAGAGCCTATCTTTGCAGAGAGGTAATGCTGGTAATCAATTTGTTGCTGTTTTTTTTTACAAATAGCTAATTCTTTTTCATTAGCAAAAACGCGCAATAGTATTTTTTCAAGATAAAACTGTTGTTGAAAATAATTAGCCAGTTTTTGATAATAATCCATAGCGACAGGCAGTAACAAATCAACATCGGCTGATTTTACAAGACGCATTCCAGTGACTGGATTGATTAAACCTGCCGCCATTAACGATGCGTTTTCTTTGGCATTATCAATAATAATAATTTTTTTGCCCCGTTGCATCAGTTCCCAGGCTAATAAACTTCCTGCTAAGCCCTGGCCTATAATTAAATAATCAATTTGCATGGGTAAATCTTTGTCACACTACAGTTTTGAATGGTATGCCTGGTATATGCTCATAGTTAGAAAATAATTTATCAAAAATTGCTAATAAGTTCATTTATTTATATAATGATCAGTTATTTTTTATATTTCCATCTGCATCTTGGGTGGCAGTATAAAACGGCTAAAATTAATTTAATAGGTTTTTAAAATGGCTAGAGTTACTGTTGATGATTGTTTGGAAAATGTTGAAAATCGTTTTAAATTGGTTTTATTAGCCAGTAAAAGAGCGCGGCAGCTATCAAAAGGGGCCGAAGAATTCATACCCAGAAACAAAGATAAAGATACCGTTCTTGCCTTGCGTGAAATTGCTGAAGGTCATGTTACCGAGGAAAATATTGAGCTATTACACCATGTAGGTGAGCGTATAGAAAGTAATTCTTTTGAAATCAATTAGCTTGATTTTGTATGCCGGAAATAGCTGTCAAAGATTTTATCCACCCAGTAGATTCCCCAGAAGAAAAACTACTCAGACGGTTGTGCTTAATTGTTGACGGCTATTTAGACCCGGATCAAGTATCCGATGTAGTCCGTGCCTATCATAAAGGTGCGGATGCCCATTCAGGGCAATTTCGAAAAAGTGGTGAAGCTTATATTTGCCACCCTCTCAGTGTCGCCATAACACTTGCAGAAATGCGCATGGACATCCGAGGGATTATTGCCGCTATTCTTCATGATGTGATCGAAGACACCCCTGTCAGCAAAGACGAATTAGCCAAGGAATTTAGTCCTGAAATTGCTGAGCTAGTTGATGGTGTAACCAAACTAAGTAAACTGGAACACAAATCTCATGCTGAAGCACAAGCTGAAAACGTCCGAAAAATGCTATTGGCTATGGCTAAGGATTTGCGTGTCATCATCGTTAAACTGGCTGATCGCTTGCATAATATGCAAACATTGGGCGCTATGCCGACTGAAAGCAAACGTAGAATAGCTAAAGAAACACAGGAAATATATATCCCTTTGGCCAATCGCCTGAGCATGAATAGTATTCGCCATCAGCTCGAAGCACTCTGCCTGGAAGCTATACATCCTAAGCGATACCAGGTGATTAACAATGAAGTTAAAAAAGCACGCGGACACCGAAAAGAACTTATAGGCACGATTGAAAGCTCAATCCAAAATAGACTCAATCAGGCAGGTCTTATTTTTGATGTGGCTGGCAGAGAAAAAAATATTCCCAGCATTTATTACAAAATGAAACGCCAGAAAATTTCGTTTTCAAATGTTTTTGATGTGTATGCTTTCCGTATTTATTGTGATCAGGTGGATGATTGTTATCGTATCCTGGGCTGTGTTCATAATCTATTTAAACCGGTGCCTGGAAAATTCAAAGATTATATCGCCATACCCAAAGCCAATGGCTATCAGTCTCTGCACACTGTTTTAATCGGCCCTTTTGGCGTTCCTATAGAAATTCAGATTAGAACCCATGAAATGCACCGTTTGGCTGAATCAGGTATTGCCGCACATTGGCTTTACAAATCAAATAATCCTGACGGTGAGTGTGTCCAGGCTCGCGCTAACGAATGGCTAAGAGAATTACTGGAAATACAAAAAACGGCGGGTGACTCGCTGGAATTTATTGACAACTTAAAAGTTGACTTATTTCCTCGGGAAGTCTTTGTGTTTACCCCACAAGGGAAAATCATTAAGTTAGCCCGTGGCGCCTGTATTGTTGATTTTGCCTATGCAGTACATACGGATATAGGTAACGCCTGTGTTTCTGCCAGAATTGATAATACGCTGATTCCATTGCAGTCAAAGCTTGAAAACGGCATGACTGTTGAAGTCATTACTACTGCCTGGGCCAGACCAAACCCGCTTTGGTTAAATTTTGTTATTACCGCAAAAGCAAGAAGTGGTATTCGAAGCTATCTGAAAAATTTTAAGCAAAAAGATGCCATTACCCTGGGGCAGCGTTTGCTGGAAAAAGAATTAAGTCTGCTGAATATTCAAATGAAGGATATAGCAGAATCCCGATTTGATGAATTCCTGGGTATAATGAAATTAGCCTCAATGGATGAATTACTTGAAGAAATAGGCTTAGGTAACAAAATGCCTATTTTAATTGCAAAGCGATTAGCGCAAGAAGATATTCATGCTGCGGTTAAACTGGAAGAAACTGAACATGATGGCTCACCACTGGTAATTAAAGGCACTGAAGGCATGGTCATTACCCTGGCTAAATGTTGCAGGCCTATTCCTGGTGATCATATTGTGGGGTTTTTTAACCCAGGAAAAGGAATTGTAATTCATGAACACGCATGCAAAAACAGTAATGAAACCAAGAAAAAAGAAGCAGGCTGGCTTGATGTGGAATGGAGCAAAGAAGTTTCGGGCGAATTCTCTGCTAAATTGAGAATGGAAGTACTTAATCAGCGAGGCACACTGGCAACCATTGCCTCTACTATTTCCAGCATGGAATCAAATATTGAAAGCGTAGACATTGTTGATCAGGATGTCAAAGTTTCAGTTAATATTTTTACTTTGACAGTTAAAGACCGGGTTCATCTTGCCAAAATCATTCGTAAGTTAAAAAAACTGTTTATCATTTTAAAAATAATGCGGGTTTAGGCATACTCAATATTCTTTCCTAAAACGTAACTACTCAGCGTATTAACTCAGCCAAATAAAATCACAAAGTAAATTCAGGCAATTTTCCCTCAAATA
>CAZDMC010000046.1:0-9913 GCA_964506335.1 uncultured Methylomarinum sp.
AGGAATAAAGTACGCGGCACCGGTATAGAAGCCATTGTCATGTTTGATTCTCAAATTGATCATGCAACCGGCCTGCTTATTCTGCGGGAAGGTGATCCACTGACTATTTACTGCACCGACATGGTAAAGCAAGATCTTACTAGCGGCTTTCCTATTTTTAATATTCTGGAACATTTTTGCGGGGTGATCGACCATCCCATTCCATTAAATGGTGATTCCTTTGCTATACCCAATATTGATGATCTTGAATTCACCGCCTTAGCACTCAAAAGTAAAGCGCCACCTTATTCACCACACCGCAATGACCCGCATGAAGGCGATAATATCGGCATGGTAATTCGCCAGATTTCAACAGGAAAAACAGTTTTTTACGCACCGGGTTTAGGCGTAATAGAAGCACATGTAGAAAAAGTAATGGCTGAGGCCGATTGCGTATTAGTAGACGGCACATTTTGGACTGATGATGAGCTCGCCTCTGTTGGTAGGCCATTATTAGCAAGAAAAATCGGCCATATACCGCAATCTGGCAAAGACGGTATGATCGAATTTTTAGATACCCTGGAAAAACCTCGCAAAATTTTGATTCATATCAATAATACCAATCCAATTTTGAATGAAGAATCAAAAGAACGCGATATACTGAGCCAACACGGTATAGAAGTATCATTCGACAATATGAATATCGAGCTGTAAATATGACAGAACAAAGCCCTTGGTCTCGCAAACAATTTGAGGCTGAATTGCGCGGTATGGAAAAGTATTATCATATTCATCATCCTATTCATACCATGATGAATGCAGGAAAACTAAGCCAGAAGCAACTGCAAGGCTGGGTAGCCAATCGTTTTTACTACCAATTAATGATTCCAATCAAAGATGCTAATATTTTAGCCAATTGTCCGGATCGAGCAACTCGTGCTCTTTGGACACAACGGATTGTTGATCATGATGGCACAGCTGATGAGCCTGGTGGCATTGAAGCGTGGATTCAATTAGGCATTGCTGTGGGTTTATGCCGTGAAGAAATTATTTCATTGCAACATGTTTTACCGGCTGTACGTTTTGCAGTGGATGGCTATGTCAATTTTGCCAGAAGAGCCGAGTGGCATGAAGCGGCCAGTTCTTCTCTTACCGAGATGTTTGCTCCCAAAATTCATAAGCAACGGCTGGATAACTGGCCTGAGTTATACCCCTGGATTGACCCGGAAGGTTATACTTATTTTCGTAAACGCTTATCAGAAGCGCGGCGCGATGTAGAACATGGCCTGGAAATCACCCTGGACTGGTATAAAACCCGGAAACAACAAGAACGCATGGTTGAAATCCTGCAATTCAAACTCAATGTATTATGGTCTATGGCCGATGCTATCTATATGGCTTATGTGAATGACATGCCGCCTTATTTTAATATCGAAAAATAAAGAGTGAGCACAGCCAATATGAGTTTAAATCCTGATTTAACCATTAACTTCTCTCCCATGCATCGCTTACAGTGGGAAGAGGCGCAGCAAAAAGATGTTATTCTCTATCCAGAAGGCATGGTAGAGCTTAATCAGAGTTCTGCTGAAATTTTAAAATTATGTGATGGTAAGCGTAAGCTAGAAGATATTGTCTGTGATCTGGAACAAAAATTCGCAACCAGTGGCTTAAAAAATGACATCATCAGTTTCCTGGAAGTAGCATTAAAAAATGGCTGGATTAAACAACCCTAAACCGACGCCCCCTCGCTGGTTACTGGCAGAACTGACCTACAAATGTCCGTTACAATGCCCTTATTGCTCCAATCCGCTGGATTATGCCAGCCATAGCTCTGAGATAAGCACAGAAGACTGGAAACGGGTATTAAGCCAGGCTAGAAAAATGGGTGCGGTTCAGTTAGGATTTTCCGGCGGCGAGCCCTTGTCCCGACAAGACCTGCCTGAACTGGTAGAACATGCTCGGCAATTAGGCTATTACTCAAATCTGATTACCTCTGGCTATGGTTTAAGTGAAGAAAAAATTATCCAGTTAAAAGAAGCGGGCTTAGATCATATTCAGATTAGTATTCAGGCCAGCAGCCAGCAGCTAAACGATCATATCGCCGGTACTGAATCTTATGAAAACAAGAAAAAGGTGGCCCATTTAATCAAAAAACAGGGCTATCCTATGGTGCTCTGTGTGGTGATTCATCGTAAAAACATTCATCAGATGCAGCAAATTCTGGAAATGGCCGAAGAACTGGGTGCAGACTATGTTGAATTGGCTAATACCCAATATTATGGCTGGGCACATAAAAACAGGGATTTGCTGATGCCGACCAAAGAGCAATATGAAAAAGCTGAAATTATAGCGCAGGCTTACAAGGAAAAAGTTGCCGGTAAAATGAAAATCTATTATGTCATTCCAGATTTTCATGAAGATCGCCCCAAAGCCTGTATGAATGGCTGGGGTACCACTTTTTTGACTATCGCACCTGATGGTGTGGCACTCCCTTGTCATTCTGCCAGAGAATTACCTGAGCTGAATTGTCCAAATGTTAGAGACTACAGTATTGAACAAATATGGAATGATTCCAAAGCCTTTAATTTTTTTCGTGGCTATCAATGGATGAAAGAACCCTGCCGTAGCTGTGATGAAAAAGAAAAGGATTTTGGTGGCTGCCGTTGTCAGGCTTATTTACTAACAGGTGATATGTATAATGCTGATCCCGTTTGCAGTAAATCACCTGATCACCATGTCATTGAAGAGGCTATTCATGCTGCAAAGATGAGTGCTTTATCGGCTGAGGAAAAACCACTGATATTCCGAAACAGCAAGAATTCTAAAAGGCATTGTTAATTTAATATAGTTTTGGTGTCCTGTTATTTTCCCTGAGAACCTGTTCAAGATATACTGCACCACTGCCAGCACATCCGGCATGGGTAACAAGGCAGGTAGTAATGGATGGTGAATCAATCTCTATGCAAGTTGCTGGATACTTCGCAGGCAATAAAGAAGCATTGTAACTACTCAGCTTACCCTTGATTTTGTCCAATAGCCGCGTTGAAAGTGCTCATTTACACATCTAAGTCAAGCTCATTTGCCTTGCTCTCAAAAATCTATCTTCACCATATTGTTAGCATAACTTACTGGGTGTTGTACTAGCCTTCTTTAAAAACAACATTATAAATTTTAAATCCAAGAATAGTCGCTGATAGCAAAAGAGTAATGGCGTTAGCAAAAATAATGGCGTAGTCCTGTTTTTGAATGCCGTAGATTAACCAGAGTAAAACCCCTATAGTAAATAAGCTGTACATTCCTAGGGAGAGTGAGTGAGTCTCTCTTGTTTTTAAAATCAAGATGGCTTGAGGCAAAAAAGAGGAGGTCGTCAAAAATGCGGCACTGTATCCTAAAATTTCAGTGATGTTCATGTTATTTGTGTTTTCATGGTTAATAATCAGAAAGACCTTAATGGCGTCCTCCAATTTAACGGTTGCAAGAGGTGTGCATTATTTCCAATCAGCCTGTAAAATGATTAACCTGCCTGGAGGATGTTTCAACCTAGAAACCGTGATCCAACTGATTTTTCTAGGTTCAATAGGGTTTTTCATGACCCGCCAGTTAATATTTTCACTACATGGGGGGAGTAGTTAATTGTTGTCAGGTTTCACTACGTTGTATCATGATTTTTAAATATCAGTAAATCCTCTTGCCCTAAGCATAGCAGTTGTCTTACAAAGTGCTGTTTTGAATCAGGAAATATATTCAATGATCTTCTATGTTTCATAATTGATTTTTTAATAACAGATGAATGGTACCTATGGCTCGATTAAATAGCTGATTACTTGCAGGTAACAAGCGTTTTTGTTAATAAAGACACGAATGTTGAAAATAAACTCAGATTTATTTTCAAGTCTGGAATTAAATTATAAAGAAGCTGTCTCAAAAGGCATAATTCCATTTTCTTTAGAATACTATTAAATAACGAGGCTATTATGAAAGGGTTTCTTTTTATCAGCATCTTTTTTTTGCAGGCCTGTAGTAATTTACCGGCAAATATTAAAAATGCGCCGAGTGCTGATGTTCAGCTTCATCAGGTGTTAGCAAACAGCAGCAATTTTCAAAATAATCCCGTGCGATGGGGTGGGACGATTATTGAAGTGGCAAATGAGCCAGATGAAACAAAAATGCAGGTTTTGCTTTATCCACTGAACTATTATGGTCGTCCAGTATTGAGTCAACCGGCCTTAGGGCGTTTTATGACAGTCAGTAAGCTGTTTCTTGATCCCGCTATTTACAGCAAAGGAACTGAGATTACTATTACAGGGTCGCTGCAGGGAACTGTAGAAAAGGTGATCGGAGAGAGATCAATTACTGTGCCTGTTATTAATATGGATGGGTATCATGTCTGGCGAGCCTATCAACAATCTTATTACAACAATGGTGGTTTTTATCACTACGATAGATATCCTTTTTTCTATGCAGGATACAGGCGTGGTGGATATTACCCCCCTTTTTCCTATAGTGGCAGGTATCGTTACTACGGCCGTTATTAGTTGAAAAGCTGGAAAATCTATATTATTCGATGTACTGATGGCTCCCTTTATACAGGGATAACAGTCGATGTAGAAAAGAGATATCAACAACATGTTTTACAGCAAGGTGCCAAATATTTTAGAACGACAAAACCAGAGAAGCTGGTTTATCTGGAATCAGAACATGATCGATCTTCTGCCAGCAAGCGAGAATATAGCATTAAACAATTAAGTCGGATGGACAAAATCATTTTGATTAATTCAAAGCAGAATCAACTTAAGCAGTAGAAAACAACAGGTAAATAATAGGCAAAAAACTTCGTCAACTGTTTAGATTAATTGACGAAGTTATTTCTTGCAGTGTGCTGATTGCTGACTGTTTACAATAACGGAGCAATAACCAGAGACACGACTGCCATCAGTTTAACCACAATATTTAAAGCAGGGCCAGAAGTATCTTTAAAGGGATCACCGACAGTATCTCCGCAAATAGCCGCTTTATGAACATCTGTCCCTTTACCGCCATGCGCACCACCTTCAATTAATTTTTTGGCATTATCCCATGCACCACCGGCATTGGCCATAAATAAAGCCATGAGTACCCCACAAACTAATGAACCGGCTAATAAACCACCCAGTGCTTCTTTACCAAATAAAAAGCCCACGATAACCGGCGTAAGAATCGTGACCATACCGGGCAATATCATTTCACGTAATGAAGCTTTGGTAGAAATTTCAATGCAGCGGGCTGAATCAGGCGGTGTCGTGCCTTCCATTATTCCAGGTATTTCACGGAATTGACGACGTACTTCTTCAACCATATCCTGAGCCGCTTTACCGACGGAATCCATGGTCATTGCGGCAACCAGAAAAGGCACACAACCCCCTATAAACAAGCCAATAACCACTAGTGGATTTAGCAGGTCAATAACCTGCAAATGAGCTGCTGCGGCATAAGCAGAAAATAAAGCTAAAGCGGTCAAAGCGGCTGAACCAATAGCAAAACCTTTACCTACTGCTGCTGTGGTATTGCCAATAGCATCCAGAGAATCAGTGATAGCGCGTGTTTCAGGCCCTAATTCAGCCATTTCACTAATACCACCGGCATTATCGGCAATCGGCCCATAAGCATCAACAGACATAGTGACACCGGTAGTGGCTAACATGCCGACAGCGGCAATACCTATACCATAAAGTCCGGCACAGCTATAAGCCAGGAAAATAGCGCAACAGATGCCTAAAACGGGTAATACGGTTGAACGCATACCAATACCCAGGCCTGCAATAATATTAGTGGCAGGGCCAAATTTAGAGGCTAAAGCGATTTGTTCTACAGGGGCTTTTGAGGTGTAGTAATCAGTAACACGACCAATAAAAATACCAACGATAGTCCCACCTAGTAATGCGTAAAAGGGGCCGGTGACTGAGGTCACTTCACCGTCTATTTTAAATTGGATACCGAAAGCTTGAATCACCAGATAGGCAAGAATTAAAAATAAGGCGGCAGAAATCCAGGTGACACCTTCAAGTGCATGGGCAGGATTAATGTTTTTAAGTAAATTCATACAAAAAACGCCAATGATCGATGCAACCAGACCCACAATAATTAGAGCGATAGGAAGTAACAATGCATTACTTTGCATCGACACATCAACAAAATTAGTTGCAGCGGCTGCAATAGCAATGGTAGCAATCACAGAACCCACATAAGATTCAAAAATGTCTGCACCCATACCGGCAGTATCACCGACATTATCACCGACATTATCGGCAATAGTCGCTGGATTGCGAGGATCATCTTCTGGAATATTGGCTTCCACTTTACCGACTAAATCAGCACCTACATCAGCCGCTTTGGTATAAATACCGCCACCGATACGAGCAAATAAAGCAATGGAAGATGCGCCCATGGCAAAACCACTTAATACGGTGTAATTAGCGGCATTTGATGAATCAATTAATGCATAAGCAATGGTAACACCGGTCAATCCTAGCGATGCTACTGCCAATCCCATCACTGAACCGCCACCGAAAGCGACCATTAATGCGGCGCCCATACCTTCCTGGTTAGCTGCTGCTGAAGTACGCACATTGGCGCGCGTGGCTGCTTTCATACCAAAATATCCGGCAAACATTGAGCAAGCAGCACCGCCTAAAAAGGCATAAGCTGTTTCATGATTGATCATGAAAAAAATCAGAGCCGCTACCAGAATAACAAAGATGCTTAATATTTGGTATTCTGCTTTCAGGAAGACCATTGCGCCATCATGAATGAGCTTTGCAATGTCTTTCATTTTGTCGGTACCGGCATCATACGACAAAATTTTGCGGTAGATAAGGTACGCGATAATTAATCCAGCGAGACCAAAATAGGGCCCGATGGATGCAAACAGATCAATGTTCATTTAAACCTCTCAATTTATTATTATTGTGGGATGATAATGCTATAAAAATTATATTTTATCAACTATATATGTTGAATCCTGCCTAACTGATGATGTTAGAATAAGCCTTTCACAGGGGGCTGAAAGGAGTATATTGGTGCTGGGTAATTTAAGAAAAATGAAGGTGGAACTGGATAATCCGGTGCAATATCAATTACCTTTATCAGACCAATTGATACCTCTTAATTCATTAATAGGAAAAAGTTTAAAGCTAATTCATAGCGGCAAAATTTCTTGCGTACATTGCAATAGGGATATTAAGAAAAGCTTTAATCAGGGTTATTGTTATCCTTGTTTTATCGCTTTAGCACAATGCGATCTATGCATAATGAAACCGGAAACCTGTCATTATGAGCAAGGTACATGCAGAGAACCTAAGTGGGGCGAGGAATTTTGTTTTCAGCCACATTATGTTTATTTGGCTAATTCTTCGGGAGTAAAAGTAGGGATTACAAGAGGCACACAAATTCCAATACGCTGGATTGATCAGGGAGCTATTCAGGCTTTGCCAATATTGAAAGTACGATCTCGATATATTTCAGGTTTGATAGAAGTTGTTATTGCCCAGCATGTTAGTGATAAAACCAGTTGGCAGCGTATGCTGAAAAACCAGGTAGAAGCCATTGATTTGGTAACAAAAAGGGATGAGTTGTTAACATTATGTAAGGTAGAAATAGAGCAAGTTGCTCAGCGTTTTGGTGACGATTCTGTTGAAGTATTAACAGCTACTTCTCCTGTTAATATTAATTTTCCTGTAGAAACCTATCCGCTCAAGGTTAAGTCATTTAATTTTGATAAAGTAGCTGAAGTTTCAGGCATATTACAGGGAATTAAAGGCCAGTATTTGTTATTTGATACCGGGGTGATCAATATACGCAAATTTTCAGGTTATGAAGTAGAACTGGTGATATAGGGATGTTATAATCCAAAAAGTTGTAAATAGGAGAAACTATAGTAGCCTAAATATCTACTAACGAATATGGCACAAAAATTATATATACAGACTAATGGCTGTCAAATGAACGAGTATGATTCCGATAAAATGCGGGATGTACTGCAAGCTTCTCATGGAATGGAAATGACCAAAGTACCGGAAGAAGCGGATGTTTTATTGTTAAATACTTGTTCAATTAGAGAAAAAGCACAGGAAAAAGTGTTTTCCGCTGTTGGTCGATGGAAAAAAATCAAAAATAAACGACCCGATATCATTATAGGTGTAGGCGGTTGTGTGGCGAGTCAGGAAGGCGCGGCATTACAAAAACGAGCACCTTATGTTGATATTGTCTTTGGCCCACAAACACTGCACAGATTACCCGAACTACTCAATAAAGCGCGTGAGACACATCAGCGTGTTGTCGATATTTCATTTCCAGAAATAGAAAAATTTGATGCGCTTCCCGAACCCAGAGCAGAAGGCTCCAAAGCCTTTGTTTCTATTATGGAAGGCTGTAGTAAATATTGTACTTTCTGTGTGGTTCCTTATACACGAGGCGAAGAAATTAGTCGCCCGTTAAATGATGTGATTGCAGAAATTTCCAGTCTGGCAGAACAGGGTGTACGTGAAATTAATTTACTAGGTCAAAATGTTAATGCCTATCAGGGCGAAATGGATGATGGGGAAATTGCTGAATTTTCATTACTGCTGCATTATGTAGCAGCAGTTGAGGGTATTGACAGGATTCGCTTTACCACTTCACACCCTGCTGAATTCAGCGATGATATTATTGAAGCATTTGCAGAAATCCCGGAATTGGTTAATCATTTACATCTGCCAGTACAAAGTGGCAGTGACACTATCTTGTCAAATATGAAGCGCGGTTATACCCGCGATGAGTACCTTGAAATTATGGACAAAATGAAAGCTGTGCGTCCTGGTATCAGCTTGTCTTCGGATTTTATTATTGGTTTCCCTGGGGAAACTGACCAGCAATTTGAAGATACGCTAGCGTTGATTGAGCAGGTAGGTTTTGATTTTTCTTATAGTTTTATTTATAGCCCTCGCCCAGGAACACCGGCGGCTGAAATGGCTGATAATATTTCTGAGGATACCAAAAAACAACGTCTTAAACGATTAAAAGATCGGCTTAATGAGATGACCATGAAAGTTTCAAACAGCATGATTGATACCGTCCAGTCTATATTGGTGGAAGGTGTTTCAAAAAAAAACCCCTTGCAGATGACCGGAAGAACCGAGAATAATCGAGTGGTTAATTTTACTGCACATCCTCGCCTGGCGGGTCAATTTGTTGATGTAATGATTACAGAAGCATTGCCAAATTCATTAAGAGGGCGCATGATAGAATCCTCATTAAATAAAATTCTGAAAAATTAGTTTTAAAGCATTGTCCAACTTAAATATCTCTCAAGAATTCATCCTGCTTCCAGCAGACAATCACCGTTTATCCATTTTTTGTGGTCAGTTTGATACACATTTACGCCAGATTGAACAGCGCTTAAAAGTGGAAATCGCCAATCGTGGTAATCAATTTAAAGTCACTGGTTTTGCTGACTCGGTTAAAGCCGCCTGCGCAGTAATGCAAACATTATTTGATGCGACCAAAGAAGGTTTATTGACTGCAGAAGAGGTACACTTATCTATGCAAGACTCCAGTATTGATCAACTATTAGTAACGGATAGTCATGACAATAATAATGATGCCTTAGAGACTGTTTTTATCAAAACCAAACAGGGTGTTATTAAAGGTAGAGGTCAAAATCAGCAGGCATATTTAAAAAAAATAATGCAATATGATATTAACTTCGGCGTAGGCCCTGCTGGGACAGGAAAAACCTATCTGGCGGTTGCCTGTGCAGTAGAAGCTTTACAGTCGGAAAAAACCAGACGTATTATTTTGGTAAGACCTGCAGTAGAGGCGGGTGAGAAGCTAGGGTTTTTGCCCGGCGATATGGCGCAAAAAGTGGATCCTTATTTACGCCCTTTATACGATGCCTTGTATGAAATGCTGGGTTTTGAGA
>CAZDMC010000047.1:0-8661 GCA_964506335.1 uncultured Methylomarinum sp.
TCGTATGGCGGCTGAGAAATCTATGGCTTGTTTAGCGGAGTTAAAGAACAAATATCCCATATTGGCAGCAGATACCAGTGTAGTGATTGAAGGTCAGATTTTAGGAAAACCCACAGACCGGGAAGATGGCGAAGCCATGTTAAATTTGCTTTCTGGTAAAACACATCAGGTAATGACTGCGCTATCATTAAGGTGTACTGGAAAGAATGCAGAAAAAAGACATTTTCAAGCATTGAGTATCAGCGAGGTTTGTTTTAGAAAGATTAACAGAAAAGAAATCCAGGCGTATTGGCATACCGGTGAACCACAGGGTAAAGCAGGTGCTTATGCTATCCAGGGCTTAGCGAGTATTTTTATAACATCTATTAATGGCAGTTATTCCGGCGTTATGGGTTTGCCATTATTTGAAACCGCTGAATTATTATCAAAACAGGGAATAAAAATTATCACATGAGTGAAGAAATATTAATCAATATTACCCCCCCTGAAACACGGGTAGCCGTTATCGAGAATGGCGTATTACAGGAATTAATCATTGAACGAGACAAACAAAAAGGTCTGGTAGGCAATATTTATAAAGGGCAAGTTTGCCGGGTATTACCGGGTATGCAGGCTGCTTTTGTCGATATTGGTCTGGATCGGGCTGCTTTTCTTCATCTTTCTGACTTTAGCAATAAGGAGCTGGAAAAAAAAGGTTCGGAAAATATTGAGCATTATTTACGAGAAGGCCAGGCCATTGTTGTGCAAGTCACCAAAGATCCTTTAGGCACAAAAGGTGCTCGGCTCACCACAGAAATATCCATTCCCTCTCGATTTCAGGTATACATGCCTTATGCTAACAATTCAGGCGTTTCGCAAAGGATTGAATCTGATAAGGAACGTACTCGCTTAAGAAATTGCATAGAACAATTCCAGAAAAAAAATGAAAATAGCGGTGGCTTTATAGCTAGAACAGCGGCTGAATGTGTTGAAGAACCTGTGTTGTTTTCAGATATGACCTTTTTAACCAAGCTGTGGGAAGCTATTTCTGAAAAAATAAAAGATACACCGGTTAAAACATTATTGCATGAAGACTTATCATTGAGTATCAGAACACTGAGAGACTTGTATAAGGAGGGTATCGAAAGAATTAGGGTGGATTCTCGTGAGACGCACCAAAAATTAGTTGAATTTGCCAAAATATTTCTTCCCGATATTGTCCCAGTGATTGAACATTACTCCGGAGAATGTCCTGTTTTTGATATTTATAATGTTGAAGATGAAATTACTCGTGCTTTGGACAGAAAGGTAAAATTAAAATCCGGAGGGCATCTGGTTTTTGATCAGACTGAAGCCATGACCACGGTAGATGTGAATACTGGCGGTTATGTCGGTGGCCGAAACCTGGAAGAAACCATTTTTAAAACTAATCTGGAAGCGGCTCAGACTATTTCCAGACAACTTAGATTGCGAAATCTGGGTGGCATTATCATTATTGATTTTATAGACATGCAAAGTGAAGAGCATAAAAAACAGGTGTTAGATGCTTTGCAGCGTAATCTGGATAAGGATCATGCTAAAAACAAAATCACCGAGGTATCGGCTTTGGGTCTGGTCGAAATGACCCGTAAAAGAACCCGCGAAAGTCTGGAGCATATTCTTTGTGAACCTTGTTGCGCCTGTGGGGGACGCGGTGTTTTAAAAACAGCGGAATCCATGTGTCTGGAAATATTCAGAGAGATAATTCGAGAAGTCAGACAATATAATGTACAAGAATTACTGGTGCTTGCCTCCAACGAGGTGGTTGAAATGTTACTGGATGAAGAAGCCGATATGCTGGCCGAGCTGGAGTTATTTCTGAAGGTTCGCATTAAGTTCAGATCAGAAGCTGAATATAATCAGGAACAATATGATGTGGTGCTTTTGTAAACTGACAGGATGGTGAAGCAAAATATCCTGACGACTCTACGCTATTTTTTTCTTTGTCTACTGGTCATAGTGGCCATTGTTATCAATGCTCTTAGAATCTTTTTGTTGAGTGCAGAAGATTATAAAGCAGATTTGCAAAATAAAGTGCGTGAACTCACTGAATTACCGATAGAAATAGGTAGTTTACGCGCCCACATGCGTGGTTTTAATCCTGAATTTATCCTGGATGACATTAAAGTACTTGCGGCAGAAAGTAATAAGCCAGCCCCGATCAAATTAGCACAAATGCGTTTACGTGTTAATTTGATGCAATTAATATGGACTCAGCAGCTATTACCCTCAAGCTGGCTAACGCTAGTCGGCGCTGAATTATCCATCATACGCGAAGAGGATGGTAGTTTATCTATCTATGGCTTAACCACAGACGATGCAGATCAACCCTATTGGTTATTAGAGGGAGGGCGCTATGAAATTTTAAATAGCCATATTATCTGGCTGGACGAACAACGCAATGCTGCACCTATCGTCTTTAAAAATGTCGATTTATTACTTAAAAATGACAATGCTGGACAACATCATGAAGTGCATTTTCTAACCGAGTTACCGGAAAAACATGGCGAGTCTTTGCGCGTTTCAATGTCCATTCAGGGCGATGTTTTTAAAGCAGATAATATTAATGGCATTGTTTATATCGAAGCACAAAATATAGTGCTGCCGGAGCTTATCACCGGTGAAATGCCCTTAGATTTAAGATTAGAGTCAGGCATGGGCAGTTTTAAATCATGGAGCCGACTTGATAAAGGCAGCTTATTTTCCATGACGGGTAGCATACAGGCAAAAAACCTTATTCTTGAAAAACAGGGCAGACAACAAAAATCACTCCATATCAATAAACTCAAAACCGGGTTCAAGGTGCTAAATAAAGAAAATGGCTGGGAATTAACGGTGGCCGATTTACTGCTTAAAACAGATGATCAGCAATGGCCCAGTGCAAGCTTTAGCCTTGCTGCCGATAATGCATTTAATCAGATAGCAGCTTCAATTTTACAACTGGATTTAGAAGAATTAACAAGATTAGTACAATTTTTTACCCCTCTGGATGTTTCAGAAAATAGTCTGATAAAAAAACTGGATTTAATGGGTATGTTAAAAAACTTTAGCCTTTATATTGATAACGAAAAGTCGCACTATGCGGTCAACGGTTTTTTTAACAATATTTTTACCCGTGCTTTTGATGGCTTTCCAGAAATCAAAAACCTGACAGGAAGTATTAAAGGCAGTCATCAAAATGGCTCGATTATTTTTAATACTGACAAAGGCAGTTTGTATTTTCGCCAGTTGTTTAGAAAACCCCTGACTATCGAACAAATGAGTGGGGAGTTTAAATGGTTGCAAACAACTGAGAATTGGTTGCTAACATCTGAAAGCTTTGTCCTGAATACCAAAGATTTTCAAACAGAAACAAAGCTGTTTGTCAGTATTCCAAAAGATCAGGAACCTGTTTTTATGGATTTGCAAGCCTCTTTTTCAAATGTACAGGATATAAGCCAGGCCTCGGAATATTATCCTGTCAGTGTTATGGATAAAGACGTGGTTGACTGGCTGGATAATGCCTTTGTATCTGGGAAAATTCCTCGCGGCGACGTGCTGGTCTATGGAGAAATGGATAAATTTCCATTTACTGATAGCCAGGGTGTTTTTGAGGTGTTATATCGCATGGAAGACGTTGAGTTGCAATATAATTCGGATTGGCCCAATTTACACAAGGTATCGGCAGAGGTGCTTTTTTTAAAAAACAGCGTAACGATTGATATGTCACATGGTCAGGTTGATGGTTTAACTATAAAACATGCGCTATTAGAAATTCCCTCTTTTACCCGCAGTGATCATTTATTAGTAAAAGGTAAAATAAAAGGCAAGATCATTGATGGCTTGCATTTTTTACAAAAAACGCCTATTCGCGCCACGGCTAACAGTGTTTTAGATGCCATTACGCCAATGGGGTTAACCCATATTGATCTGGATTTGAATATTCCGTTAGCCGATAGCGCAGAGGTAAAGACAAATGTTATCGCTCATTTATCCAAGGCATCGCTAAAAGTTAATGCGATTGATTTGAATGTGACATCAATATCAGGGAATCTAAAGTTTACTGAGGTCGGCATGTTTTGTGAAAATGTGAGTGCTAGAACCTTGGGCTTTCCGATAAAAATGGAGGCGTATAGTAATGATGCCACAACCTTAATAAATATAGAGGGCAGAACAGATATCCAGAATTTGCAGCAACAGTTTGATTTTTTTGACAGCTGGATATTAAAAGATCAGCGTTTAAAAGGGGCAACGGCTTATCAGTTAACACTGGATTTACTGGCTAGTGAGAAGCAATCAGCGACGCTAAAAATCACCTCTGATTTAGCAGGGATTTCTGTTGATTTCCCGGGTTCATTAAATAAATCCGCTGAGGAAGAATCATCTTTTCTGTTGTCAATGGCACTTAATGAAGAGCCGTTATTAGCCCTTTCATTGGATTATGACGATTTAAGCGTCGCTATGGCCATTAATAAACAGAAAAACGAAATGCATTCCGCCCATATTAGCTATGGAAAAGGTCAGGCAATAGCTCCTGCTGATCAGAATATAAAGATACAGATTGAACGTGACAGCTTTGATTTAACACAATGGATGAAATTTATAGCTCAGGCTGGCGCACAGGAAAATAAATCTGATCCGGTACTCAATGAAATCAGTCTGATGACCAAACAGTTACAATGGAAAGAACAGGAATATGGTTCATTTGAACTGACTATGCAGCGTTTAAATAAAGACTGGCTCGGTAATATTTCATCCGCAATGGCAAAAGGTGCGTTTACCTTAGCTGATGATCAGGCTGAAAATACAGTCATAAAACTTAATATGGCATATTTAAAGCTAACGGAATTAATGAAAATTGATTTTCAGCAAAACAATATGACAGCAAAGGAGTTGCCGCTTATTGATGTATTGAGTGAACAGCTATGGTGGAAACAGACTGATTTAGGCACGTTGACAATAGAGACAGAACGCATTGCCGAGGGGATAAGATTTAAGCGCATTGATGTCATCTCCGAGCAACATAAAATCGAGCTAAAAGCAGATTGGGTTAAAAACGATAGGGGTAGTATCACAAATATGAATGGCAGTGTGACTACGGATGATTTTGGTGATTTTTTGTCACAATTTAATTTTGACAATGACTTCAAAGAAACCAAGGGTAAAATTGACTTTACTGCGCTATGGCCAGGTTTGCCGTATCAATTTTCTATCGGCGCAGTGGAAGGGGAAATGGATGTTAGCTTGAATAATGGTCGTTTAGTCAGTGTTGAACCAGGTTTTGGACGTATTTTAGGGCTTATCGCCATGGAACAATGGTTTAAACGATTAACCCTTGATTTTAGTGATATCTATAAAAAAGGCATGAGTCTTAATAGTATTACCGGTCATTTTACGATGGAAAAAGGAAAAGTACTGACCCGTGATTTGCTGGTTGATGCGGTTCCAGCGCAAATTTTTATTACCGGAGAAACCGATTTGCTTGAGGGTACGCTGAATTACAGCATGGGAGTCATACCAAAAAGTTCGGGTGCTTTGCCTATAGCTGGTACAATTGTCAGCGGTATTGCAGAGGTGATTACACAGGTTTTTACCGGTGATTATAAAGAAGGATATTTCTTTGGTTCACAATATAAAGTAGAAGGTCAATGGGATAATATCCAGGTAATTCCTGTCCATGAAGAAGATGGTATCTTAAAGAAAACATGGACGGGCTTGACTGATTTTTCATGGATGAAACCGGCTACAAAATAGAATTAAGCGAGAGAGAATGAGTAAATGTGCGGCCATACAAATGGCATCCAGCCCTAATATAGCGTCTAATTTATTAGAAGCCAAAAAATTAATTGTTGAAGCAGTAAAGGCAGGCGCAAAGCTTGTGGCCTTGCCTGAAAATTTTGCTTTAATGGGCGTTAATGAGTTTGATAAAGTCAAGGTTCGTGAGCAAGATGGCAAGGGCACTATCCAGGAATTTTTATCAGAAACAGCAAAACAACTAGGCGTTTGGCTAATCGGTGGAACCGTGCCATTAGTGGCTGATGACGATGAAAAAATCAGAGCTGCCTGCCTGATTTATGATGATCAGGGAAAAAGAGTGGCGCGTTATGACAAAGTCCATTTATTTGATGTCAGTGTACCCGGTACTGGCGAACAATACAGAGAATCGGATTCAATAGAAAATGGCACAGAACCTCTGGTCATTGATACCCCCTTTGGTCGATTAGGTATTGCCGTTTGCTACGATTTACGCTTTCCGGAATTTTTTCGCAAAATGCAAAAGCAAAATGTTGAAATAGTGGTAGTCCCTTCTGCTTTTACCGCAGAAACAGGAGCCGCACACTGGGAAATATTATTACGAGCCAGAGCGATAGAAAACCTGTGTTATATTATTGCGCCAAATCAAGGCGGCTTTCATCTTAATGGCCGGAAAACCTTTGGCCATAGCATGATTATTGATCCCTGGGGTGGTGTTCTGGATTGCTATAAAACCGGTGCGGGTTTTGTCTGTGCAGAAATAGATAAGCAACAACTTGAAAAAATTCGTATTTCATTTCCAGTTTTAGAGCATCGACGTTTTTGTTGTCAATAGTTATGAATTCAAAGCAATCTATTTTCTTTTTAATACTAATAACAGTCGCATCATGTGCAGAGCATAAAGATACCCGATATCGAGATACTACTGAACTTGAAATACCACCGACCATAGAAATAGTGGAAAAACCAGAGGCGCAGGTGCAGGCAAGTAATAAGCCTGAACAGACAGTTTTAGCAAACAAAATATTACTAGCAGGTTCGGAGCTAGTTCCCGTTATAAAAATTAAAAAATTATTTGATCGTTCCTGGAATCTTGTAGAGCAAGCATTAAAACTCAATGATATACAAGTCAAAGATAAAAACCGTGAGCTAGGCGTTTTTTATATTTTATTTTCTTCAGAGCAACAAAAACCTGATGAAGCACAAACTTTTGATACTATAACGTCGTTTTTTTTTAGTGATGACACTAGAAAATCCGGTTATAAATTAACCGTAGCATGGCAAGAAAGCGACACCGAGGTTGCTGCTGAAATAGTGGCAGAAGACGATGGCGATGGTTTACTAGATGATGAAGATGAAGATATAGAGGATTTTGCAAGCACAGTTGATAATAGTGCGGCCTTGATCAATACCTTGTATCAGACCCTGAAACATGACCTGGAAATTAATTGAGTCTTGTCAATACCGCTTCACCAATATTTACACTTCTAACTAAATTTACTTTTATTCCTAAAATAACGCCCCAATGGATATATTAAATCAGGTAAAACATTCAATACTTTCCCCTTATGGCATGGAGGATAAAGATATTGACAAGATTATGGACAGCATGTTGAGCACATCGGTTGATGATGCCGACATTTATTTTCAGTCCAGCCATTTTGAATCCTGGGTATTAGAAGATGGAATAATAAAAGAAGGTTCGCATAGTATAGAACAAGGTGCTGGTGTCAGAGTGGTGTCCGGAGAGAAAACCGGTTTTGCATACAGTGATAGAATTGAACTTTCAGTACTGTTAGAAGCGGCTAAAAATGTCAAAGCCATTGCCAGACAAGGACAAACAGCACAAAAAAGAGTGGGCGAATTAGCCGCTCGGACACCGTATTATAATGCCATCAACCCTTTAAAATCATTAGCGGATCAAGAAAAAATTGCCTTGTTGCGTAAAGTGGATATTGAAACCAGAAAACTAGACGATAGAATCGAAGAAGTCATTGTTAGCTTAGTGGGCGTACACGAAAAAGTAATGGTAGCAAATATTGATGGCTCTTTAATTGCCGATATTCGGCCACTAACCCGAATGAATGTCACCGTTATTCTGGAAGAAAATGGTAAACGCGAACAGGGTAGCATGGGTGGGGGTGCCAGAACAGATTACGGTTATTTTTTAGATCAGGACAAAGCCGTTAAATACGGCGAAGAAGCGGTAAGGCAAGCCATCGTTAATTTGCAAGCCGTTGATGCACCTGCTGGAAATATGACTGTGGTACTGGGTCCTGGCTGGCCTGGAATTTTATTGCACGAAGCCATAGGACATGGTCTGGAAGGCGATTTTAATCGTAAAGGCACGTCTGCATTTAGTGGTAAAGTGGGCGAGCGGGTAGCCTCGAAATTATGTACCGTAGTAGATGATGGTACCTTGCCGGATCGTCGTGGTTCATTAACGATAGATGATGAAGGAATCCCGACGGAAAACACGGTATTGATAGAAAAGGGCATTTTAAAAGGCTATATGCAAGATAAACTCAATGCCCGATTAATGGGAGTAAAGCCCACCGGTAATGGACGACGTGAATCCTACGCGCATTTGCCGATGCCTAGAATGACAAATACCTATATGCTGGCAGGTAAACATGATCCAAAAGAAATTATCAAGTCAGTAAAAAAAGGCTTATATGCTAAAAATTTTGGTGGCGGGCAGGTTGACATTACTTCAGGTAAATTTGTTTTTTCCGCCAGTGAAGCTTATTTGATTGAGAATGGAAAAATAACTCAGGCGGTAAAAGGCGCTACATTAATCGGCAACGGGCCTGATGTGCTAACAAAGGTTTCAATGGTCGGAACTGATCTGGAATTAGATCCGGGAGTAGGCACCTGTGGTAAAGAAGGGCAAAGTGTGCCAGTCGGCGT
>CAZDMC010000047.1:8679-9880 GCA_964506335.1 uncultured Methylomarinum sp.
ACTATTAAAATAGATGGATTAACGGTAGGTGGAACAAGCTTGTAATCGTCTTTACATTTGAATGGCCACGGAGACCGTGGGAACTAGTAAATTTTAATCAATCATTAGCTTTTCATGCAAAACCAAGAAGAAATTAATAGACTCAAAAATCTGGTTCAGGATTTACTGGATGAATCTAAAAAACAGGGAGCCACTTCCGCAGAAGCAGGTTTAACTGTCGATAATGGACTTTCAGTAACGGCGCGGTTAGGTGAAGTTGAAACGATTGAATATCACTGTGATCAGGGATTAGGCATCACTGTTTATAAGGGTAAAAAGAAAGGTTCAGCCAGCACTAACGATTTTTCTCCAGATTCAATCAAAGAAACCGTTAAAGCCGCTTGCAGTATTGCTGACTTTTCCAGTGACGATGAATATTCAGGATTACCTGATAAAGACCAGCTGGCAATCCAATTCCCCGATCTTGATAACAATCATGGCTGGGATATTAATGCAGAATCAGCCATTGAAATAGCGGTTGAATGTGAACAATTTGCACGCTCATTTGATGCTGAAATTACTAATTCGGAAGGTGCAACGGTGAATGCCCATCAAGGTATTACTGTATTAGGCAACAGTCTGGGTTTTTTGCATGGCAAGCAATCAACGCGTCATTCCATTAGTTGTTCTGTTCTAGGAGAAAGAGATGGAAATATGCAAAGGGATTATTGGTATAGCGTATCGAGAAATGCGAATAAATTAGAGTCAGCGAGTGACATAGGCAGAAAAGCAGCACAACGTACCATCAATCGATTAGGCGCTAGAAGTTTAACAACCCGACAATGCCCTGTGCTCTATTCAGCAGAAGTCGCTTCCGGTTTGATAGGCTCATTAATTGGTGCTATTAGTGGTGTCAGTCTCTATAGAAAAGCAAGTTTTTTACTGGATGCATTAGGGACACAAATTTTACCCGATTTTATTCGCATTCATGAACAGCCGCATTTAAAGATGGCTTTGGGTAGTGCTACTTATGATGCTGAAGGTGTGGCGACAAAAGCCAGGGATATTGTCACAAATGGTGTTTTACAGGGCTATGTTTTAAGCAGTTATTCGGCACGTAAATTAGAGATGAAAACCACAGGAAATGCAGGGGGTGTCCATAATTTAACGGTAGATTCGGAGAAAATGATTTTAGCGCTATGTTAAATCAATTAAATACCGG
>CAZDMC010000048.1:0-9862 GCA_964506335.1 uncultured Methylomarinum sp.
ATACTCAATACTGTCAGGTTTCACCCCCTATTGCCACTGAATTTTCCTTTAAAACGGAGATCATATGATTTTGATGGTCTTTCTGCTTTGCCCACCAAGAAAAGTCTGTGACCGCCTTATCATACACATAGAGGTTTTTTCTGGCTGACGACACAGACTCATTTCATATTGGACAAGGCTAACTATAGACTTTGGAAAGCATTACCGCTACCATCTCCAGCACGGAATCAAATATTGAAAGTGTAAACATTGTTGATAAAAATGACAAAAACAAGGGTAGAAACCACAAAAGCACCTCAGGCTATTGGTACTTATTCCCAAGCGATTAAGATTAACGATACCGTTTACCTTTCCGGACAAATTCCTTTAGTGCCAGAAACCATGGAAATAGTAGCAGGTGATATATCCCTGCAAATCAAACAGGTTTTTGATAATCTCCAGGCGGTAGCAAATGCGGCTGGAGGCGATTTTTTTGATATTGTTAAACTCAATGTGTTTTTAACAGACCTTGCTGACTTCCCGATTGTTAATGAAATCATCAGCGAATATTTTTCAGCACCTTATCCGGCAAGAGCTGTAGTGGGCGTTGCTGAATTACCTAAAGGTGTGGCGGTGGAAATCGACGCTGTTATGGTCATTAGAGAAGTATACTCAAGTTAGTTAGTGCAGCACCTATTGTGTACCAAACAGCTAATAACCCAGTATTTGTTTATAATTCAATGGCTTGAATATGAACACATCCATCAAACGAAAATAGGTGCTGGATGAATACTAATGAAACTCTAATGCTTTCGGTCGCTTCATTATCAGGTATTGGTGCCCAATCGTTGTTGCGACTGGAAAAATTAGGTATTCAAACCCTACAAGACCTTATCTTTCATTTGCCTCACCGCTATGAGGATCGAACAAAAATCTATCCTATTGGCTCTATTTCAGCAGGAATGACTGTTCTTATTAGTGGAACTGTTGATTTTACCGATATGTTAATGAGGGGACGCAATAGTTTAATATGCAGAATAAGCGATCCAACGGGATATATTACACTCCGTTTTTTTCATTTTACTGCTAAACAACAAACAAGCTTAAGCCCGGGTACGCTAATCAGTTGCTTTGGTGAAATACGCAATGGCTATCAAGGGCTTGAGCTTATTCATCCTGAATACAAAATCATCGCATCCACAGACAATATAACAGAAGACTGTTTAAGCCCTATTTATCCACTCACCGAAGGTTTGCGTCAGGCCAGTTTGCGAAAAGCCGTTAAACAGGCATTATCACTTTGTTTAGAACAAGAACAGACCCTGCCCGACTATTTACCCGAACAGATTTTAAGCAGATATCATTACCCCTCTTTAAACCAGGCATTACAGACACTACATTCACCTGAACAGCAAATTACTGCAGCACAACTGCAAAATGGAAATCTGCCTGCGTTAAAACGACTGGCTTTTGAAGAACTGTTAGCCCATCACCTGATGCTGCGTAAAAACAAAGTGGCCTACAAAAAATGGCAAGCCCCTGTTTTTCAAGTTAATCAAACACAACAGCAAGCATTCATAGCGGCTCTGCCTTTCAAACTAACGGATGCTCAACAACGCATTATTGCCGAAATCAGTGTCGATTGTAGCAGTAGCCACCCCATGTTAAGACTGGTTCAAGGTGATGTGGGTTCGGGTAAAACAGTTGTGTCTGCCTTTGCTGCATTGCTTGCCATAGATTCAGGATTTCAGGTGGCTATTATGGCACCTACAGAATTATTAGCAGAACAGCATTATCATAGTTTTAAACAATGGTTCAAAAACCATCAGGCAACGCCGGTCTATTTAACAGGACAACTCAAAGGCCAGGATAGAAAAGAGGCTTTGCAAGCCATAGAAGACGGAACAGCAAAACTTATTATTGGTACACATGCTTTATTTCAAAATAGTGTTAACTTTAACAATCTGGGGCTGATTATTATTGATGAGCAACATCGCTTTGGCGTTCATCAACGTCTTGCTTTAAGAGAAAAGGGTGAAAGTGACAGACAACGTCCACATCAATTAGTAATGACAGCAACCCCCATCCCCAGAACATTGGCTATGCTAAACTATTCTGATCTGGATATTTCCATTATTGACCAATTACCACCCGGAAGAAAGCCCGTTATTACCCGTGTCATTCCTAACCAGCGCCGCGAACAGATCATTGGTAAAATCAAGCAATGGACAGCTAATAAACATCAGACATACTGGGTATGTACGCTAATTGAAGAGTCAGAAGTATTACAATGTGAAGCCGCTGAAAAAACGGCAGAATATCTGCAAGCCAGTCTTGCTGGTGTCCGCATTGCTTTGGTTCACGGCAAAATGAAAACTGCAGAAAAAGAAGCTATAATGCATAACTTTAAAAATCATCAACTTGATTTACTGGTAGCGACAACAGTGATAGAGGTAGGTGTAGACGTACCTAATGCCAGTTTAATGATTATTGAAAATGCAGAACGCTTAGGCTTATCACAACTCCACCAATTACGGGGACGAGTGGGTCGCGGAGAACAACAAAGCTACTGTTTGCTGGTTTATCAGCCGCCTTTATCCGATACTGGCAAATTAAGATTAGGTATTTTAAGAGAAAGCAATGACGGCTTTGTTATTGCTGAAAAAGATTTGCAACTTAGAGGCCCGGGGGATGTTATGGGAACTCGGCAAACCGGTCAAATACAGCTTAAAATTGCCAACCTTGAACGAGACACAGATTTGCTGACCAAAGTACAAGAAACTGCCGATTTAATGATGAGCCAATACCCTGATACTATTCAGCCAATTATAGAACGCTGGCTAGGTCATGGCTCTCAATATTCTGAGGTATAAACCACAGACTCAAGGCATAAGACGAAAGACTCAAACTCTGTCCTTTGCTTCTAAATTGTGAATGTTAAACTTTTGAACCTTAACTAATATTTCCTAGCGTGCATAAAAATAGTTTCCTGTTTACTTACGAACCTCATTGGAAAACAGATCATCCGGGAATGAAAAATTCAATTCCTGCCAATGTGCAATCCTGGATTTATGAAAGCCATTCTTTAACACGAAGATTAAGGAAAGTTTACGGACAGTCTTTTACTGTTGATATTCTGTTTCATCGTAGAAGACCCGCATTTTTAAGCGAGTGTGGATTACTAAAACTACCTCATCAACAATATAATTTAATTCGGGAAGTTTTATTGCATGCTGATGGTAAACCATTAATACTTGCTAGAACCATTCTGCCAGAAAAAACCATTAAAATAGCCAAACAAAACCTGTCACACTTGGGTACACGGCCTTTGGGAGAGGTTATCTTCTCATATCCCAAACTGGAAAGACTGGCATTAAATATCAGTTGTATTAAGCCTCATCGCTGGACAGCCGGGTTGATTGAAAAGGTAGATATTAATCAGGATATATGGGGTAGAAGAACCGTCTATGCTATTCATAAACAACCTCTATTAGTGAGTGAGTTTTTTATGCCAACTGCGCTGGAATTGAGTCAATAATTGCGTTGTAAAATTTTAATTTTTTCTTAGAACGTGTTATTTTTAGCAAAACCTGGCTTTTCAAACAAAATAATTAAAGAGGATTATGATGATCACTAAAGAATGTTTAATAGCTCCATTAGCCGTACTCGGTTTTACTTTTAGTTCTAAAATTGCCCTGGCCGCTGAAAATAATGATGCGGGTTTTTTAGTGACCGCATGGCCATTAATCGTACTTTCCATTGTTTTAATCATTTTTAGAAAACAGCTCATCATTCAAGCAACACCAGAAAAACATGATTCGGATCACCATGAAGCAGTGCCAGAAGCTGTTGCTACAGGAGCAAAGACGGTAAAACAAACGGTAGCTGAAAAAACACCAGCAAAGAAGACAAAAAAACAGCCAAGAGCAGCTGTCAGCAGTGGTAAAATTAATATAAAAGACGACAGCGGTCAATGTCAGGCTGCTACTGCAAAAGGTACACGCTGTAAGCGGACTAGTAATCTGGAAAATGCTTCAGTCAGTAATAAGGGAAAAACTTACGAGCTAGCTGTTTGCAAACAGCACAATAACGATGCGCTGCAGATTTTTTCGGAATTTATTAAATAATATATTGGGGTGCGAATTCATCTGCATTGTCCGAGTAAATTTGTTTAGTAGCCTAATAACTTTAGTTTGATGAATAGCTTTTTTAAAAATTATAAATGTGGCTAGGAGGCTGTCCGAGAATAGAAAGTCTACTGCGGAAAAGCTGATTTTGGCCGGATTTCCCGATTTTTTTCGTTAAAGAGCCTGCTATTCGCCTCAAAAAATCAAAAAACCCGACTCAAAATAGCTTCCCCTCGCTACGACTTCTATTCTCGGACAGCCTCCTAGTATGAAAATTGCTTAATAACAGGAGATTCGACAATGAAGAACGCGGGTATTACACTTCGTTTCATACAGGCTACATATTCTAAAAATAGCCATCAATTCAATGTCGATGAAGTAACACTAAAAAACAATGGCACCAGGATGTCGAATAAACATTGAGTAGCTTGCTTTATGCTTATTAATCCAGCCACGTACTTCTATTTTTTTTCCTAAATAACTGTCCAGTTCAGGAAATAAAACCAAGGACTTTTTGGCAATTTTTAAAGAAAAAACATCGGTGATATTCAGATAACTGTATTTGCGAGTATGACGAATGTTTTTTATTTCGCCTGTCACTCGCTGCCAGCCTTTATAACGTCCTTTTTTAATCTGCTCAGCAGATTTAGTTGCATATTCCTTATAACTCCAGATACCTTTTTTGTCTCTTTCTGCCTCTTTCTGCGCCAGTAATAATTCATCAGTATATTTTAAATTAGGGGGGTGTATATTAACTGAAGCCAGGCCATTTTTAACCAGTTCAAGGTTTATATGCTCTTTCTCTTCAGTAAAAAGATGTGCCAGTAGCCGATTATATTTATCCTTTTTTTCGACATCAGGTTCCAGACGAACTTTTTTATTTTTTAGTTTCTGAATTAACCATTGCCGAGCCTCCTCACCCCCAGCTTGCACAGATTTATTTCGCCCTTCAACTTCTGGCGTGTTAACGCCTAAAAAACGCACCTTTTTGCCATTAGACAGTAACACGGTATCACCATCAAACACTTTTTTAACAACATAATAGCTATAGCCAGCATCAATTTGCAGGACTTGTGCATTTTGATGGGGTTTATCAGAAAAATGCTTTTTTCCATCAGCATCTACCCATAAAAAAATTTCGGCATCTATTGAAAAGGAAAGTAATAAAAACAGGAAAAACAATAAGGGCATGATTACGCTTAAATAAATATATCAAAAGGCTCAACAATTACTTCTTCTCCAACACAAGCTCCTTCACAGTCAATAGGCAAAACAATATAGCAATTAGCTGCACTCATAGCGCTCATAATATTAGAACCTTGTTGGCCTGCAGACTTTACAATAAATTCACCCGATTCCTGTTGAGTCAAAATGCCTCGCTGATATTCTTGCCTACCTATGGCTTTTTTTAAAGGGCTGTTACATATAGCATGTAATTGAATAATTTTTTTGTTCGGTTGTTCGCCTGACAAAAGCCGTAATGCCAAATAAACTATTTTATGGAAAGTAGTAATAACAGAAACAGGATTACCTGGTAGACCAAAAAAGCAACAGTTGTTTATTTTGCCAAAAGCCAGTGGCTTTCCGGGTTTAATAGCAATTTTCCAAAAGCTGACATCCCCCAGTTTTTGCAGGATTTCATTGATGTAATCGGCATCTCCAACGGAAGCACCGCCTGTGGAAATAATCACATCACAAGTTTTTGAGGCGGCAAGCAATGTTTCCTCTATTAATTGCTTATCATCAGCTATTACGCCTAAATCAGTCGTATTTATAGTGCTGTCATTTAGTAAACTAGTTAAGGTATATCGGTTGCTGTCATAAATTTGTCCTGTTTGCAGCGTTTGTCCAATAGCCGTTAATTCATCCCCGGTAGATAAAAAAGCAATGTTTAGTTTTCGATTGACCAAGACATCATAAATGCCTGCAGAAGCAAGCAGGCCAATATCACTCACTGTTAGTTTTTTATTAGCTGATAGTAACAAAGCCTGTTTTTTTATATCAGAGCCGATGTGGCGAATATTCTCGCTGGGGTTCGTTGCTTTAGGGAATATAATAGTATTGTCATTGCATTGAATATGTTCCTGCATTATGACGCTATCAGCTCCTTTCGGCACGACAGCACCGGTAAAAATTCTTATGCATTGTCCCGCTTTAAGTGATTCACCATAGGGTGACCCTGCCCATGATGTACCGACTAATGATAATGAAAAGGATTGATCAGGCAAACTATCAGCACTGGAAAATGCATAGCCATCCATTGCAGAATTTTTGTCGGGGGGAATGTTTATTGGAGAATAAACAGCAGCAGATAAAATTCGCCCTAACGCACTTTTTAGTACCACCCTTTCGCTGGTTTTTATCGGGACAATGGTAGCTTCTATTTTTTTTAGTGCCTGTTCGATAGAGATCAGACCCTGATTTTCAATACCGCAGGAATCAATCATGGGGCAACACCTAAAAAATCATTAACAATAAAAGTCGCTATTTCAGAGGGTTTGTTGATATCCAGTAATATTGGCAAGCTATGCTTCGTTGTTAAAGCATTAATAAACGCTGAGGGTGGATTAATGCTTTCATCTGTCGCTAAAGCAATGATCGACGGGTCATTAGGAAATAATAAGGGATGTTTTAATAAGGGTCGGTGCAATTCAATTTTTGGAAAATGCTCCTTTTTGAACCCTTCGACTAAAATTAACTCCAGTTCAGACTGATCAAAAACTTTTAGCTGATTTTCCAGTCTTGGCTCAGTAATGCTGCTAAATTCGGTAATAATGGCACGTCTATGACTAGAAACAAGCATAACCGGCGATGCCCCTGATTTTCTTAGACGGTAACTGTCTTTTTCCGGTTTATCAATTTCAAAATTGTGGTGACTATGTTTAATTAAGCCTACACGGATTCCGGCATTTTGTAGTATGGGTATCAATTGGGTAAGTAAGGTGGTTTTACCTGTGCCGCTGTATGCGGCAATTCCTAAAATGGGTATCTGGGCATTTTTCATTAATCAATAAATTTAGAATGATATATTCGCCACTATTCTAAGGTATTATTGAACGCAAAGAGTATAAATACTCAAATTAGAGTATCTTTAAATGGAGCCCGTGTTGCTTAGAATATATCTGCTGTTAGCCATTATCATCCTGGTGTTTTTTATAATACGGAAATTTATAAAAACACCGCCCGAAATTATTTCCTTGATAATAAAAAAAACAGGGCTGCTCCTGCTTATCATTGCTGTCATTTTTTTAGCAGTGACAGGGCGACTAAACTGGATTTTTGCTTTAGTCGGTGTTTTGTTTGCATTTAGTATAAGAATACTTCCCTGGATCGCTCGTTTTATGCCGCAGTTACATCGCTTATGGCTTGCATTTAGAAAAAACAAACCTCAGTCTTCATCAAAACAGAGCGGTAGGAATACGGGGAAAATGACCCAACTAGAAGCCTATGAAATTTTAGGACTTGATTCAACAGCATCCAGAGAGCAGATAATCATGAGCCATCGAAAATTAATCCAGAAATTACATCCCGACCGGGGTGGTTCAGACTATCTTGCCGCTCAAATCAATCAAGCTAAAGACGTATTGTTAAAAAAATAAATAACGCAATGCCGTTTACAGTATCAAAAGAAAAATATTTATGCGATAAGGGCATGTTACTGCCTATGCTGATATGCGTTTTATGTATTTATTATGCAACAGGGTGTACTACAACAAAAAATTATGCGCCGGTAAGAAACCATCAACAAAACTCTCTGAGTAAGGAAAAATATTATCAAGTAAAGCAGGATGATACACTCTATTCAATAGGTTTTAGGTCAGGTCATGACTATCAACAACTAGCTAAATGGAATAAAATTTCCGAACCTTATTTATTGCAAATTGGCCAAAAAATACAATTATTTCAATCTAAACAAAAGCTTAGAAAGAGTGTTAGCTCTTCAGCTAAGACCAAAAAACTTAAAACAAAAAATAAATCAACAAAAAAAACTTTAACAATTTCAAATGATAACAAAAAGGTGTTAAAGTTCCACTGGCAGTGGCCGCTAAAAGGGAAGATTTTAAAAAGGTTTTCTAAAGTGACTAATAAAGGGATAGATATTGCTGGGGAAATAGGCCAAAAAGTAAAATCCGCCGCTTCTGGTAAAGTAGTATACAGTGGCTCTGGCTTAGCAGGCTATGGTAATTTATTGATCATCAAGCATAATCATTTGTTTCTTAGTGCTTATGCCAATAATAGCCGTTTGCTGGTAAAGGAAGGACATGTGGTAAAAAAGGGACAAATTATTGCTGAAGTGGGACGTATTGGAGTAAAACAGGCTTCCTTACATTTTGAAATCAGAAAAAATGGGGTTCCGGTAAATCCACTGAGTTATTTACCCAAAAAATAACTCAGGAATAACTATAAATTTTGTTACTTATTGTGATGTTGGAGAGTGAGTATGACTGATGAAGTTTTAGATGTAGTTTCCATAAATACCTTAGATGCTGCTACTCCTGCTACTATTGATTTTGGCAGGGACACCAATAATCATACCCCGGTTTTTGTAGAAGAACCGAAAAGAAACAGGGCGGATCATGACGAACCTAAAAGCTCACAACCGATTGATGCAACAAGGGTTTATCTTAATGAGTTAGGTAAATCCAAGCTGCTCACAGCAGATGAAGAAAAAATTTACGGCACCCGTACTTTAAAAGGAGATGAAGAAGCACGGAAGATTATGATCGAAAGCAACCTGCGCTTAGTGGTAAAAATTTCCCGGCGTTATCTAAACCGAGGCCTACCGCTACTGGACTTGATTGAAGAAGGTAATTTAGGTCTGATCAGAGCCGTTGAAAAGTTTGATCCGGAACGTGGTTTTCGGTTTTCAACCTACGCAACGTGGTGGATAAGACAGACCATCGAACGTGCTATTATGAATCAGACTCGAACTATTCGATTACCGATTCATATTATCAAGGAAATTAATGTTCATGTTAAAGCCCAGCGTTTGCTGACCCAGAAACTTGATCATGAACCCAGTGCGCATGAAATTGCCGAATATCTGGACAAACCGGTTAAGATCGTTCAGAAAATGTTAAAATTGAATGAGCGAGTGACATCTGTTGACATTCCTGCCAGCAAGGACTTTGAAAAGCCTTTGGTTGATTCCATATCTGATGAAAAAAACCATTCCCCTACCGAGATACTCCAAGAAGACAATATTAAAAAGAATATCACCCACTGGGTTTATCGATTAACAGATAAACAAAGAGAAGTTATCTGTAGACGTTACGGTTTATGTGGTTATGAAAACTCAACGTTAGAACAAGTAGCACAAGAACTGGGCGTAACAAGAGAACGTGTTAGGCAAATTCAGATGGACGCTTTAAAAAGACTAAAAGAAATTCTAGAAGTGGGTGGCTTTTCATTTGAATCTATTTTTCAATAATTAATAGGTTTTCGACCGTCATTATTCTCAAAGCCGCCCTGTCGATCGCAGGCTTAAGCTTTATCGGAAAACCCTTGCGACAAACACATAGAACTTCCTGATTACCCATGAGCTTGCGCCATTTTAAAAACACCAGCACACACCTGCTCATTCCTGCATTCTCTTAGAACCTGTTCAAGATCTACTGCACCACTGCCAGTTATGCTTAGGCGGTGCTCGAAATCCTCATTACTCCGTGTAAACTCCGGTTTCTGTGCTCCGTCCGCACACAACTGACAGCAGTTCGCAACGATCTTGAACAGGTTCTTAGCAGGAATCTAAATTT
>CAZDMC010000049.1:0-9832 GCA_964506335.1 uncultured Methylomarinum sp.
AACTGGCTATGTAACCGGAGTTGTAACGCGGAAGACAGACAAAAAGACAAGCAAGATGGTGGGTTATTTATTGCGAGTTGCCTTAGCAGGGCGTAGCTATTTAAAACTTGTTAAGCGTTTACGACAATCAGGATGGAGAGTTGAGCTAATTTATTTAGCACTTCCATCAATAGAAATGTCGAAAGCTCGTGTTGCAGAACGTGTCAAACATGGTGGGCATCATATTTCTACAAAAGATATTGAACGTCGATTTTCTCGTAGTTTGAACAATCTTTTTTCTGATTTCAGTAATGCCGTCACTCATTGTTTATCCTAGAAAAATCAGTTGAACACGGATTTTGTGGAAAATCTGGGCGGAAAAGACAAAGAATCGCTCGAAGATAATGGCCGTAGTCCTTATTGAGAGCTATTCTGCAGAATTTTTCGTCCAGATTTCTTCACAAAACCGTGTAGCGAATATATCTCACCTAACGGGTGAGAGAAATAAAATTGAGTTATACTCACTATTCAATCCCTTATGCACAAACTGAGCGGTCAACTGATTTATCTAGGTTTATGCTTTATTAATACTGAAGACAAACCTACATTAGTCTTTGAACAGCAAGACCGGCAAAGAAACGTAATAAACGAAACTGATTATCAACATCTTTTAAATCAGGCAGAATTATGAACATACAAAAAAAACAACCCTCTGAGCTAAGTAAAATTATCTTAAACGCTTTAAAGCAAGCCTCTTCAAATGAACTGGAAAAAAAACGCCGTTTAGGGCAATATGCTGTGCATTGGGAAAATGGACAGGTGGTATATAAAGGTGAAGATGCACCTAAAAGTTAGAAAATTAAATTAAAGCTCAAATGTATCTGAATCTATTCTAAGTTCTTTACCATGTTATAGCAGATATTCTGAACCCAAAAAAATTAAAAGCACCAACTCATAACATGCGTCTATGTTATGAGTTAGCGGTTTTCTCAGAAACTATGCTTACTCACTTTGACTGCCAGCATGATTGACAGGAGTAGCAAGCATTAAACTTATTATTTTAACCATTGAAAAAATAACAACGGCATATACTAAGGTATAACTTACATAAGACGGATAGTATTGTGAGACTCTATTACTGTATTCAAGCCAGTTTAGATCAGGAAATTTACCCGATAACAGATAAAAACTACCGTTTGAAATGGCAAAAGCCGCTGATGTTGAAATAAATAAAATAGCAAATTGCAACATTAATTCAGATAATTTCAAGGTGTTATATTTTGCACAATAATTACCAGCAAGCCATAAACAAGCATAAGTTGGAATTAAAAAAACATAGGCAGGGGAAACACAATAATCGCTGACACTGAATTGAGAAATCGCGACATAATCTATTAATCCTGCTCCTATTAATAGCACGACAAAAAATTTCCAGCCACCCACCCAGAACCCGGCAAAAAAGAAAACGGCTAATGATGCATCGGGTAATGAGATTGCATCACCAAAATGATGAAATCGAGTTGCCAGCATTAACCCTATCAGCGCAATGGGCATTCTTATTTCTTTTAAACTAAAATTCATGTTATTTCCTCTTCTTAAATACTATTTTTAACCTATCGTACAGCTTAAACTATTATCAGTAAAGAAAATGGATAGAAGAAAAAAAGTTTCTATCGGCTGTGTTAAAGCCTCTATTTGTCTGATATTGATCATTTAATAAATTGTTAAGTTTAGCCTTGATAGTCCAGTTTTTGTTTAATTGAAAAGCAGTTCGCATATCCCAAGCCACAGATCCATGAGTCTTAACTGTTCCTCCACTAAATAAATCAAATGATCGGTCACTTGAGATAGATAATGTTGATCCTATATTTAATTTATTAAAGAAAAGTTTAGAAACATCCAGACCTAAGTGCAATTGAGACCGATTGGGTAAACGGTTATTGGTGACACGATTTCTAGGGTTTAAGGCGCTGCCGTTTAAAGCGATATTCCAGCCATACATTTGGGTAGATATTTCCCCCTCAATACCATTAATCTGCGCTTTTTCAATATTAATAGCTAAAAATGTGGATCTGTCAAAACTGAACAGGTTATCAACATTGATGTGATAAGCTCTAAGCATCCACCGACCCCAGCCATGATTGCCTTCAAGACCCACTTCAAATGTGGTTGATTCTTCAGGTTTTAAATCAGGATTACCAAAATTTGGAAAATATAGAAAATTAAAGGTAGGTGCTTTATATCCACTGCTAAAATTGGCTACAAAATCAATATCACTATCAGCCAATTCAATTCTAAATCCAGCATTACCGGTCACACGAGAGCCAAATTGCTCGTCCTCGTCACCTCTAACCGAGGCATTAAAATCAATAAAATCAAACCATCGACCATAATATTCGGCAAATCCGCCGATAGCATAACGATTGTTTTCAGCATAAGACACATGACTTTGCACCTGGTCGTCCCTAAAGTCAGAACCAATGATAATTTCATGATTAGGGTCTAACTTAATTTTATTGAACAAGCTGACCATTCTGCGTCGGGTATTGAAATAATCACCATTTGGCTGATTACTTTCATCCCGAGACTCTCCAAATGTTAATGTACTATGCCAATAATCGGTAAACTGCATTTTTGCAGTTAAGCCCATATTCTGAACCACAAAATCATTTTCATCTGAGCCAAAATTGTTATCAAATTCATTGTTGCCTTGCGATCTGAGAATAAAAGCCTCAGCACTAGTGTCATCATTAAATTGATAGCCTAGGCGAACATTAAAGCTGGTGTTTTCATAACCATCTCTATCATTATCAAAGTTGCCCGATCTTGCATTAAAACCTGCGGTGGTTTCATGGGAGCCACCAAACGAATACCAGGCTTGTTTATATTTGCCACTGATATTGCCACCTACTTTAGCCGTATCATAAGAGCCGCCACCGGCAGAAATAGAAATGGTTGGCTTGGCGTCTTCTTTTTGCGAACCTTTGCGGGTAAATATTTGAATAACACCACCAATGGCATCAGAGCCATATAAGCTGGACTGTGATCCTCTAACAATTTCAATTCGTTCTATTTGATCAATGGGTAAAGATGAAAAAGGAGAAGTTCCCAATGTTGCAGAGCCAATGCGTACACCATCAATTAACACTAAAACCTGTCCGCTAGAGGTTCCACGGATAAATACACTGGCGTTTTTTCCTGCGCCACCGCTTTCACTCAAATCGACACCGGTTGCCAGTTTTAGTATTTCGGGAACACTTTGCACTTGTAGGCGTTCGATATCGTGACGGGTAAAAACAGTGCTAGCTGCAGATAAGTGATTAATAGTTCGAGCCGTACGAGTAGCGGTGACTACATAATCAGGCAATTCAATTGTTGTTTCAGCTTGAATAGAAAATCCAGCTAAAATAAGACTAAAAAAAGAGAAAGGAAAGAATAAAGGTATTTGTTTCATATGTCCTCTTGCACCACCCGTGCAAATAATTTAAGTTTGCAGATGAGGACAAAAAAACAAAATAGAACAACACAGTTCTACTCCGTAAGTAGCCCTCCGCTACACCGAATAAAACTTTCGGGCAGGTTTCCGGGCTTATAAGTTGAATTAAATCGGATACATCACCTTCCCATATCATTGATACAGTGGTATTTGATATACCTTGAACTTATCTACCGTTGCGGGGGCAGCGTTGGAATTGTTTTACCTAAATTCAAATCATAAGTGAAACGCACCAACTTCCCTTTTAACCCTTTAAAAATATGTCAGGGCACCAAAAAGTTAGGAAGTTGATTATAGGGAATTACGTGAACAAAGCAAGTATTATAAAAACTCCAAGTAAAATAACTGAGGCAGGTGCAAGTTAAAAAAAGCTGTTCTGAGCAGTTTTTTTTAACACAATGGCTTTTATTATGTGTTCTATAATCACATTGATGAATTAATTTAAAAATCAAACAATGGATTGGCAAAGTATACAAAACAAAATTTGTAGTCTGGATTTAGAAAGTAATGAAAATGGGGATGTGTTTGCATTAGGCGCTGTTTATCAAGACACGGTTTTTCATCGGCAGAGCCCTTTTCATATTCAACCAATACTCAAGGAATTAGAGCAGTTTGCTAAAAAGGCTGATTTTATTCTAGGGCATAACATCATCTTACATGATCTACCGCTTTGCCATGCCTTGAATCCAGAACTGGCATTGTTTGACAAACCAGTGATAGATACCTTGTTTTTGTCGCCATTAGCCTTTCCGGAAAATCCTTATCATCGTTTGGTTAAAAATTATAAATTAGTACGCGACAGTGTTAATGATCCGGTGGCGGATGCCAAACTGGCCTTGTCACTATTTCAGGACCAATGGCTGGCGTTGCAAGAACAACAGGCTGAGTCTTCAATAGCATCTTTTTACCATTTCGCTTTTTCTGAAAACCCTCAATTTTCTGGCATACAGCAATCTTTGGCTGCTATGGGGGCTTCAGCCTTAACACCAGCCGCTGCATGTGATCTTTTTGAAAAATTAACAAAAAATAAAGTGTGTTCAACGGCTGTTAATAAAGTCATTTTGTCTTATTTACCTGATCCACGCTTACGCCCTGCCTTGGCTTATTGTTTGGCCTGGTTGAGCGTGGCTGATGGCAATTCGGTATTACCGCCCTGGGTGCGACAACAATTTCCTGATGTGGCACCGGCGTTAAGGCAGTTAAGAGATATTCCTTGTCATATTGCGAGCTGTCAATATTGTCAGCAAACCCATGATGTAATTTCACAAGTACAGCGCTATTTCGGCTTTTCTGCCTTTCGGCCTCAACCCGAAAATGAACAAGGCGAGAGTTTGCAGCAATCCATTGTTGAAGCAGGCATGGTGGATACGCCTCTATTTGCTATTTTACCCACGGGAGGCGGTAAATCATTATGTTTTCAATTGCCCGCACTGGTGCGCTATCAGCGTCGTGGGGTATTGACTATTGTAGTATCTCCGTTACAGGCTTTAATGAAAGATCAGGTGGATAATTTACGCAATAAAACCGGTGCGCCCAGTGCGGCGGCTTTGTATGGCATGTTAACAGCACCGGAACGTGGTGAAATAATAAAAGCCATTCAAATGGGTGATATTGCCCTGCTGTATGTGTCACCTGAACAATTGCGAAATTCGGGTTTTCAAAAAGCTATTGAACACCGCGAAATCGGTTGCTGGGTATTTGATGAAGCCCATTGCTTATCAAAATGGGGGCATGATTTTAGGCCAGACTACTTATATGTGGCACGATTTATCAAGGAATTTGCCGAAAAACAGCATGCGCTATTGCCATCGGTACAATGCTTTACTGCAACCGCTAAACAGGATGTTAAAAATGAGATTGTCGATTATTTCAGGGCTAATTTAGCGCAGGAATTAACGGTTTTTGCAGGCGGTGTGGAACGTAACAATCTGCAATTTGAAGTACAAATCGTCAGCAGTGTGGATAAGTTTCCGCGTATTAACAGTTTGTTGCATGAGCGTCTGGATGAACATGAAACCGGCAGTGCTATTATTTATTGTGCCAAACGCAGTCAGACTGAAGAAATTGCAGAATTTTTGCAATTACAAGACTGGCAAGTTGAGGCTTTTCATGCCGGTAAAAATAGCGCAGAAAAAAAACATATCCAGGAAAATTTTGTCAGTGGCAATAGCCGGGTGATTACCGCCACCAATGCCTTTGGAATGGGCATTGATAAGGAAGATGTGCGGTTGGTAATTCATGCCGATATACCCGGTTCATTAGAGAATTATCTGCAAGAAGCCGGACGTGCCGGACGAGATCAGCAGATAGCAGAATGCATTTTATTATTTGACGAAAACGATATTGATACCCAGTTTCAATTATCGGCCTCTTCTCAGTTAAATCAGCGCGATATTGTGCAGATATTACGAGGACTGCGTAGAACGCGTAAAGACAAATTGGGTAATGTGGTGGTGACCACCGGTGAATTATTACAGGATGAAAGCGTTGAAACTTCGTTTGAAGCGGATGATTATAATGCCGGGACAAAAGTCATTACTGCGATTTCCTGGCTGGAGCGGTCTGGATTTATTGAACGAAATGAAAATAAAACCCAGGTTTTTCAGGGTCGTCCTTTAGTTAAAAACCGGGAAGAAGCGGAGCAAAAAATTGCCGCACTCAATTTGTCGCAACGACAGCAGAAACGTTGGCTGGCTATTTTAGATGCTTTATTTAATGCGCAAAGTGATGAAGGCTTTAGTGCGGATGAATTAGCAAGCTGTGGTGAATTTGCCGCAGACAGTATCGAACAGCAGTCAAAAAAGAATGAGACCGCAAGCCAACGTGTGATTCGGACTTTATATGATATGTCTGAGGCAGGGATTATTCAGAAAAACATGCTATTAACCGCCTATGTCCGCTATAAAGTGGTGAATGCCTCAAATCTATTATTAAAACAAATTTGTGCATTGGAAAACGCCTTTGTGCAATGTTTACAGGAGCAAGCACCGGATGCCGGTACCGAAGAATGGCAAGTATTATCACTAAGACAGATTAATCAGTATTTACTGAATTTAGGTTTTAAAGATTGCAATCCTGAGATATTACGTTTGTTACTGGTTTCTTTGAGTAAGGATGGGCAAGGTTTAGCTGGCAATAAAGGCAGTTTGTTTCTTCGGCATTTATCCCAGGATCAATACCGAGTTAAACTGAATCGAGGTTGGAAAGCGGTTTCCGCCACTGTACAAAGGCGGCAGACGGTAGCACAAATCACACTGGCTACTATTTTGCAAAAAATTCCAGCTGAGACTAAAGCCAGTGCCGATATTCTGGTTGAATTCTCGGTGGAGGATTTAATGGAATCCTTAAAATATGACCTGGAACTGTATTCTGCCTTAAAAGATCCTTTGGCAGCGGTTGAACGCGGGCTTAATTTTCTTCATGAACAAAAAATCATCACTCTGCAAAAAGGGCTGGCGGTTTTTAGACAGGCCATGACAATTCGAGTTAAACCCGAGCAAAAAGCCCGGAGATATACCAAAGGCGATTTTGAACCGCTGTCACAGCATTATAATGAACGTATTTTTCAAGTGCATGTGATGAATGAGTATGCACGAATCGGACTGGAAAAAATAGGTCATGCGCTGACTTTTGTGGTGGCGTATTTTTCTCAGGATAAAACCGAATTTGTAAGAAAATATTTTAAAGGCTGTCAGGAAATTTTGGCAAGAGCCACTAGCCAGCAGTCTTTTCAACGCATTGTCAGTGATTTACAAAACCCACAGCAACAAGCATTGGTCGCGAGTTCTGAAAATCAGAATGTATTGGTTTTAGCCGGACCAGGCTCAGGAAAAACTCGTGTGATTATTCATCGCTGTGCTTATTTATTAAGAGTGAAACAAGCGCCTCCACGTAGTATTTTAGTATTGTGTTTTAACCGCAATGCCTCAATACAATTAAGACAGCGATTGTTTGATTTGGTGGGAAACGATGCAAAAGCAGTAACCATACAAACCTATCATGGGCTTAGTTTACGTTTATCCGGTCATGCTCTGTCAGGACTGGATGGGAGCGATGTAAATAATACCGAACAGCAATTTCAGACCATGATTAAACAAGCTATTGCTCTGTTGACAGGGAAACAACAGAGTATGACGGTGGGCGCTGATGAACTGCGTGAGCGATTATTAGCAGGCTATCGCTATATTTTAGTGGACGAATATCAGGATATTGACGCGCTGCAATATCAATTAATCTCGGCATTAGCGGGGCGAAAGCTGGATGAAGATAATAAACTGACGATTATGGCAGTCGGTGATGATGACCAGAATATCTATCAGTTCAGAGGAGCCAATATTGGTTTTATTCGCCAATTTGAAAAAGACTATTTTGCCAGCCAACATTTTTTGCTGGAAAATTATCGTTCAAGCCAGCATATTATCAATGCAGCCAATCAGTTGATTCAGGCGAATAATGATCGCATGAAACAAGATCAGCCAATTCGGATTAATCAAGGTCGTAAAAATTTATCGGTAGGAGGGCGTTGGGAAAAACTGGATCCTTTGGCAAAAGGGCGTGTACATCTTTTACATTGCCAAAATGAGCAGCACCAAGCACAGGCATTAACGCAGGAATTATTACGTTTACGACAACTGGATAGTAGCCTTGACTGGTCTCAATGTGCGGTTTTAGCCAAAGAATGGCATTTGTTAAATCCGGTTCGGAGCTGTTTTGAGGCTGAAAATATTCCCTTGAGTCTGGCTTTACCTAAAAATAGTCAGCCGCCACCATTTCGTATTCGGGAAAACCTGGCTTTACTCAATGCCATAAAACAAAGTACAGAGGCATTAAGTAAAGCCAGTGACTGGTTGGTTTTTTTGCAAGAACAAAGGCAAAATATCTGGTGGGATCAGCTTAAACAGCTGTTAAAAAACTGGCAGATGGAAACTGCGGATGCGGCAATGAGTCAGCAGCAATTACTGGAGTTTTTGTATGAATCGCTGGCAGAACAACGACGAGATTGTCGCTTAGGACAGGGGGTTTTTTTAAGTACCATTCATTCTGTTAAGGGACTGGAGTTCAGCCATGTGTTTATTTTGGATGGAGGCTGGTCACAGTCAACAACAGCCACTGAAGAACAAAGACGCTTGTATTATGTCGCCATGACCCGGGCAAAAGAAACCTTGTGCCTAATGCAAAGAAAAGAGCAAAGCAATCCTTTGTTGCAGATCTTAATGAGTGATTCTATTTTGCGTTCTCCAATTGATTGTGAAATTGACCCTATTTTACCCCTTTCTGATAAATTTTATGTCATGCTGGGTTTGCAGGATTTCGATTTAAGTTTTGCTGGCAGTTTTACTGAACAACATCCTATTCATAAGGCATTATCTGAATTACAAGTCGGCTCGGTAGTTTCTGTTAGCAATAAATACGATAAAATAGTAGTGGAAGTAGGAGAGTTGACAGTTGCAGTATTGTCAAAAAATGCTCAGCAGCAATGGCAAGGCAAACTGGAAAATATACAATTAGCCACGATTGTGGCCATGATCACCCGTTATAAAAAAGATAGTGAAGAAAAATATCAATCACGTTGCAAAGTTGAGCAGTGGGAAGTACCTATGATTGAAGTTGTTTTGAACGAAAAATTATGAATGAAAACTAGTGACTTTACCAAATTGTTTCAAGCATTGTTGCATCTCTTAGGTTTTGGTCTGCGGTAACGATAGGAATGTTTTCAAGAATTGAAGTAGCAGCAATAAGCCTATCGGCTGGGTCATTGTTAATTTCTGACCCAAAATTGACTGATAACTCGGCTATTTCAGGTGTTATTGGCTGAACCTGAAAATTGCGAGATTGAATCAATAGGTTTATAAATCCTGAAGGACTATCATCAATAGTCAGGCGATTTTTCTTTATAAGCATTGATATTTCCCAAATAGAAATATCACAAAACATCAGTTCATTTTCGGAGTATTCAATAGCTTTCTTTGCTTTAGGCGTAAGTTTATTAGGTTCTATGGCATCCCAAATTAGTGTGCAAGTATCTAGCAAGATCATTTCATAGCATCCCAAGCATCTTCTATTGGCGAAATGACATCATGTATTACCGCTGTTTTGGCAAGTTGTTTAAGCTTATCTTTGGCAAAGGTTTGTTGGGCAGCCGGGGGGGTTAAAGTAGCTAATAATGTACCTTTTGATGTTACATTAATGTGCTCTCCATGTTGTGCAATTTTTAAATATTTTAATAGATTAGCTCTTAGTTCGGTAATGCTTACATTTTTCATCTTGAAAGACCATAGCGATTTATGTACAGTAATTATGTACAGTAATTATGTACAATTATAGAAAATTAAAACTAATAAGGCAAGAGTGTCTAAC
>CAZDMC010000050.1:0-9781 GCA_964506335.1 uncultured Methylomarinum sp.
GCCAAAATCAGCTTTTCCGCAGTAGACTTTCTATTCTCGGACAGCCTCCTAGCAATCAGTTGACTCATTGCCCCAACACTTTGGCAATTGAATATTCCCACCAGTTCAGCTGTTTAGTAATCGGCTTTGTGCAGGCATCATAGCCACTGTATTCGATTTTTTTAAAGACATCATCCCGTAGCCATTGATAGCCTTCTGGCGCACTTTTTTTCAAGCGCTCAGGTATTAGTATATATTGCGCAACTAATTCGGCCAGTTTTTCCTGAGTCTGTCCGTCATAACGCCCCTCATTGACTTCCCATAAATATTCAAACGCTTCAAACCATTTTGAAGGCCACAGAGCCAACTTCGAATTCATAATCATTTGCACCGTTTGATCGTCTGTAGAGATTTTTCGGTAACGATAAAAGTAATAAAGTTCATCCTTGCCATTCCAGAAATGAAAATTATCAATGGTATGGGCAATTTCATGGACAATAATAGGAATTCTAAAATCAACCAGATATTTTAAATCTATGTCTCTGTATAACCGTCCGTCTTTTCCTTTGTCAAAGGCTTTTACAGTGAAAATAATCAGATTTTGTCCATTGTATACTTGTGCAACCACTTGACTTTGAAATCCTACCCCTGGAACAAAAGTCAATGGGTGAGTATCATCAGACCAGATGCTGGTTGAAAAATCCTCAGGAAACGCATCTTGAATAAGCACTTGTATATTGGCATCCATATCTTTAATCTCTTGTGCTAAATTTCTTATCGGCTTGGCTTGGCTGATTTTTTTTCGCATAAAAGGCGGGATTTTGCGGATGGCTTTTTCAAAAACCCGTAAATGGTCTTTATTAAAACGCCTGGCTTCATAAGCTTCGCCATGTTTAACAATAGTTTTGGTATCATAAAACAAAGCCAATGCTCTTAACGCGGCTTCTTTATCATCCCAATATTGCTCTAAAACACATAAATCAAAGGAAGCTGATTCAGCACAATATTCATTATAATCCTGTAAATCTTCCAGATGTTCAGAATTAGCATGATCCGTTAATACCGCAACCGAAAATTGGCGTAATTCTTTCGGATTATTTTGCTCATAGTAGCTGACAACCTCTAACAATTTTTCTGTAGAGGTATAACCAGATTCACCCGTTTCACAAATCAGTGAATGATCGGTTGACAAAGTAAAAAACCGGTTTTGAAAAAGAGGCATGTTTAGATCGGTTTGATTAGCATTAACAAGCTGTGAATATAAACCCATAGTTATTATTAGAACAATGAATAGGCGCTTGCTTTTGTTCATAAAAAAATAAAATTAAAGTTTTAAAACATGCTGAAAAATTACCAGGAACCCATATTTTCCATAGATACCCAGGGTTCCTGAAGCACTAAGCGTTTCCCTTTTTGTAAAAGTTCTATGGAAATATTATCAGGAGATCGAATAAAAGCCATGTAACCATCGCGGGGCGGACGATTAATAACAATCCCTGCATCTATCAAATTTTGACAGTAGCAATAAATATCGTCAACCTCGTAGGCCAGATGTCCAAAATTTCGCCCGCCTGTATATTCTTCCGTATCCCAATTATAAGTCAGTTCCAGTGTCGGGGCTTCAACTCTTTTTGCACTGTGTGTGTCCAGGGGTGCGGCCAGATAAACCAAGGTAAATCGGCCCGCTTCACTTTCTATACGATTAACTTCTGATAAACCGAGTATATCGCAATAAAATATCAAAGACTTTTTCAAATCATTAACTCTGATCATGGTATGTAAATAACGCATAAATTTTACCTAGATAAATTTAAAAAACAGTGCCATTATGACGTAAAATACAGATTTTCTGTATTAATTTAAACTGAGAATATTAATGACTGATTATCCCGAAAAAACCTGTGATATTTCTCGTCTGATACGCCATCCAAAATTAGTTGCAGCGGCATTGAGTAGACAGAAAACACAACAACGTCGAGATGGTATTTATGCCTATCCAGGAGAAAGCTTTGAACTGGAGGGTGTTGGTTTTACCGTGACTTCTTTGCAGCGTCAATCATTAGGTGAGATGACAGATCAAGATGCTCATGCAGAAGGTTATCCCAGTCTAAAAATGTACCAAGGCTTAATATTAAAAATGCATACAGGCATGAGCTGGGAAAATGACAGCCAGGTCTGGGTTCATAGTTTTAAACGAAATGAAGGATGAAATGAGTTGATGAAATAAATGCACAAAGCGCACTATACTAAGTATATACTTTGGCTTAAATACGTCTATATCATATTTTCCCTATGTCATCTTCAATTGATTCTAACGAAAAACAGGCACAAATTGAGTTACTACCCTTTGCTCTCAATGAAGAATCATTTAAGCAATGGATAAATGACCTGGCTTCAGTTGAAGCAGTTGAAAAACTGCAATCAATAGCTCCGATGCTCACTACTTTTGTCCAGCTGAAAATGCCGGCAAAACTACGTTTTTTATTGCTGAAACAAATATCGCAGCTGCTTAATTTCGTGTCTCAGCAACTCGAAAACACTTACAGAAAAAATTATTTTCCTTTTCCTTTACAAAATCAATTAATCATTGAATTATCCGCTCAAGCCTATTCAGACTTAGCTAAAAACTATGCTTCTCTCTGTGAAGATTCAGATTTTAAACAGGGAAACACTTTTTCTCAGCAACATAAAACATTGATCATTTGCCAGGGTATTGATGCGCAGGCTAAAGTCATATTGTATCTTGCATTGCTATATAACAAGCCAGACAAGGGATTCTGGAGTTTATGTTTTTTGTTCTATTTATTTGCCAAACAAAATAATATGCTGGATTCAGGCACTGATCAGCAAAATATTTGCTTCATTAAAACATTTAAGCAAATATTGATTTTTGAATTAAGCAATACTCATCAGTTTAATACTGAGGAAATATTAGGTATTTTCCAATTGTTCACTCAATTTTCAGGCCAGGTGGATTTATTAAGCACAGCACCCGAAAAGAAGTTTAAAGGCCTCCCTTTCTTCGATCTCAGAGCAGATTTCCCCCCATCTTCCCCGCAAAAAGATGGCTATGAAGAAAACCCTTTTTTGATCTATATCTCATCTCTTTATCTGATCAAAAACCTGGTACAGCTTTCAGCAAATAAACAAAATAGCGCTGCTTATAGTAAGTCCCTACTATTAAGATTGATCAAAACCTTAACGATGAATCAACAACGCCTTAGCGAAAGAGAACTGACAAAAGATCAACTACATACTCTTATTGGGCTGGATAGGGTTTTGAAGTTTCTTAAAGCGAAACATAAGAAATCACTTAGCAAAACCAAAACACACGGCAAAATACCTGATCTTGATTTTGGTATTATTTCAGCAGATAAAAATCCGGATGACATGGACACTGAAAACAGCCGATCAGAAAGAGATGCTAATGTAGCCATTGCAACTGAATTTGATGGTATTGAATACATAAAAAGTGAAGATATCTGGTCAACTAATAAGAAAAAACAACAGTTTGCTAAAAAACCCGCTAATACCCACTTACTAGATCAAAGCATTACAGGCTTCAGACTCTCTTTAATAGATAATAATGTAACAATAAAAGTCGGTGATATTATTGGCTTGTTGTTTTCAAAAAACCTGATTATTTGTATTATTCGTCGCATTATTTCTGCAGGGAAAAACGAAATACAGATTGGTGTAGAAAAACTAGGGAGTCATGCCAAACTGCTACCCCTGACTAACTCTAAAACTGTTATTTATTTGAAAGATGATGAGGGTGTAGAAAGTGTTGTGATTAAAGTGCATGACTTTGAAAATGATGACTATTTATTTGTGCAGGCTGATACCCATTTAAAAAAATATAAAATAGAAAAACAACTTCATGCTTCTTCAATAATCAGGCATTTAAAAATAAGCTACATTTCTTGACTTACACTAAGAAGCGAGTTTATATATTGTAAGAACCTGTTCAAAATCTACTGCACCACTGCCAGTTGTGCCTGAGCGGTGTTCGAGATCCTCATTTACTCCGTGTAAACTCCGGTTTCTGTACTTCGTCCGCACACAACTGACAGCGGTTCGCAACGATCTTGAACAGGTTCTAAGGACATTTACCTGCCACAACTATTTTCCATAAAATGCGTGTCCAACAGATTTTCTAGATACTTTAGGTTAAATTCTTTGAAAACATACAAACACTATTTTTCGCTATTCCTTTTAATCAGTTTATTGCTACTGTCAAGTGCATGTACCCTGGTTTATAAAGGCACAGGAAATACCCTGATCAGTTATGCTGAAGAGCAAGGATTGCCTTATTTATTAGCGACAGATGACGTACCTTTTAGCTGTTCAATGATAGAGTCTTTTGCGCCCTTTCTATTAAGTTTTTCCCGTGTTACCACGCCGCCCGATCACCTTGCCATTCTATTTTATTTAATGGCAGGGAGTTGTACTGAAATTAAGGCATGGGACGAGGAATTGCGCTATTTACGAGCTATTTATACCAAAAACCTCATAGAAGCACAGGATGCACGTATTGCTCAACAGAGGTATTTGAGGCTAGCTGCGCAAAGACAATTAACAGGCTACCATTATTTAAGTCTGGCTTATGCTGAACCAGGCGCTGAGTGCCCTTTACTGGATACAGATAATGATCAATTGTACTGGTTAATGGGACTAATCAGTGGCTTACAAGCTATTTTAAATGATATAGCTTCTGCTGGAAATGTAAGAGTCCCTCTAAATTTAGCTGCAAAAATTGGCCGTGCAGCCCTTTGTTTAGACAACCAAAAATGGTGGGGAATACCAGAAGCCATTCAAGCAACCCTCTGGATAACAATTCCTGGTAATGCCCCAGTTGATAAAAATCCTATGCAAATACTAAATAATTCTTTACAAACAGGCTTGCAGCAAGGGATAAAAATAAGCCATGTCATGGCCGCACAAGTTTATTCGGGCTTAGGCGATAGTGAAAAAGTAAAACAAATTATTCGTCAGCATAGCATTTTGACCCAACCCACATCCAATAGTCAGGCTTATAAATTACTCAACCAGGTTTCAACAATACAAATCCAGCAAATTTCTGATCGTCTATGGACTGAAGCCACAGGAAAGCGCACACCAATAGGTAAACTCGGTTCTTTTTGGGATGATCCTGTTGAGGAAATTGATTTTATCGAGATTGATGATATTCTTTGAGTGTTTACCTAATCTGTATGGTGGGTATTTCTCCAATAAGAAAGGATGAGTGTTGATGATTAGCTGCAAAAAGTACAGCACTAAACTATTTGTATTTCTGTTATTGCTATCAATAGGCAATACCGTTCGGGCTACACCTAAAAAAATGTGTGTGTTTGACCTGTTAGGTGCCAATGGTCCCGTTTATTCTGATATGAAAGATTATAAGACAGCGGCACTAGCCTGGGGAGTCGAACTGGAACTTAAACCCTACACTAATGAACGAGTAGCTACGGAAGATTTTAAATCAGGGCTCTGTGATGAAATCGTGTTTACCGGGATTCGAGCAAGACAGTTTAATGCTTTTACCGGAAGTCTGGATGCTATCGGCGCTTTGCCAACATACCAGCATTTAAAGTCAGTCATAGCCACGATAAGTTCAAAAAAAGCCGCAAAATTAATGGTCAATGATCGGTATGAAGTGGTGGGGATTTCCCCGGCAGGTACGGCTTATATGTTTGTTAATGACCGAACTATTGATACCGTCGGTGAATTAGCGGGTAAACGCATCGCTATTTTAGATTCTGACCCGGCACAACTGGAAATGGTCGCTTTTATTGGAGGGTCTGCCGTTGGTACTTCAATTGCAACAATGTACAGTAAATTTAATAATAATTCTGTTGATGTAGCTTTTGGGCCGGCCATTGTTTATGAAGCGATGGAATTATATAAAGGACTTGAACCTGATGGCGGCGTGATTGATTTCTCATTAGCACAATTGACTATGCAAATGTTGATACGCAAAGCCGAGTTTCCAGAAGGCTATGGACAAAAATCAAGAGAGTTTGTTTTGGCGCAATTTGATTTAAGCATGGAGTCGGTGAAAAAATATGAAAGCACTATTCCTGAAAAATATTGGGTGACTATTCCTGAAATGGATAAGCCAGACTATCTTGAAGTCTTTAGACAATCGAGAATCCGCTTAAGAAACAAAGGTATTTATGATGGTAAGATGTTGAAGTTGATGAGAATGCTACGTTGTAAAAAAGAGCCTCAACTGCCTGAATGTACTGCGGCAGATAAAGAATGATCTCATTAAAAACTGGTTCTGAAAGCCTGGTTTTTTGTACCTAAAAAATGTTGAAATTTCGCAGTCTTCAAGAATGGTTATCTTCACTGCCTGTTTTTATCCTGTTATTGATTGTAGTTGCCGCCGGCAATGCTGAGCAAATCCATTCTCGCTTACTGAATCTGGGAGAGCTTTTCTGGCATGATTACTTTATGCTGAGAGCGGATATTCCTACGCCCACTTGTAATCTAGATCTGAATATTAAAAGTGAACTAGAAAAACTTGAGACCGAAGCCGCTAATCAAGGTGAATTAGAAGCTTTATTTGATGATCAGCCCTTTGACTCAGTAGCGGCTCTACAATCATTACAAAGCAATCGACAAATCTGTATTGATAAACACCGCCTGGCGCAGCAAAACCAAACCAGAATAACACCGTCAGTAATAATATTTCGTACCCTGGAAACCGGCATTGCTGTTATCAGTTCATGGGCGTATAACATGCAGCGACTGATTTTATTGTTGCTGCTTTTTATTTGTGCCATAACCAGTACCGTAAGGCAACAACATATAGCCTTCAAGCCGATAATCACCCTGCACGATCATGGTGTTTCTATCCTGGCTCAATTACTGGGAAATGGTTTTTTACTGATATCAGCCTGGTTTTATAGAAACAGTCTTTATCAATCTGCAACCGCAGTTGAGCACCCTGCCATTTATTTACTATTAGTGTTAGGTTTTGCCGCATTAACCGTCATTAACTTATACCAGCTATTCAAACCGAAAAAAAAACTTAAAACAGGAGGAAGTTTTCTTCATGCTCTACTTAGCGTGCCTTTGTATGTTTTTATGGCCGGCTTTGCAGGAAATTATTTTTTCCTGATCGAAGAACACTGGGCCGGATTGGCCATATTTTTCAGTTTAATCATTGACCAGGCCGGACTATTTCTTAATATTGGTCTGTATATCTGGGTGGGTATGCTGTTGAAACGCACCCGATTAGGTGAACTGGTTTTTAAGGTTTTTATACCTTGGCGATTATCCGCAGAATTACTGGCGGTTGTGGCTATTCTTGTGATGGCATTACCAACCGCTTATACCGGTGCTTCTGGAATTATTATTATTGCCATGGGAAGCATTGTTTACAAACAATTAATCCATGCCGGTGCTCGCCGACAAATGGCTTTAGCGACTACCGCAATGACCGGTAGCGCCGGCGTGGTATTACGCCCTTGTCTGCTCGTGGTACTGATTGCCGCGCTGAATAAAGAAGTGGTCACAGACCAGCTTTTTGACTGGGGTTTGAAAACCTTTATGACCACCATTTTTGTATTTTTAGTTTTTGTGCTCCTGACCAAACGCGAAAAAATACAGATAGCATCAATTAATGAAGCCTTTAAACCCTCTACCCGGGCATTACTTCCGCTGCTGCCTTATGTATCCATTGTAGTGCTAATTGTTTTTGCCTATAATTTTTGCTTGAATGTTTCTGTCGATGAGTTTTCCGCACCGATTATATTACCGGTGATTATTTTGGGTTTAATTGTTTATGAAACATACCGTAACCCAGGATTGCAGCATAAGGAAATGCAAAAAACGCAAAGCAAAAACTCGACTTTTGAACAATCCATAAGAATGGCTTCATCTGAGGCCAGTGTTCATATTGGTGCTTTATTAATGTTAATGGCGCTTTCCTTTGTAACGGGCGGTGTGATTGAGCGCTCAGGATTGCTAAGTAATATGCCAGATACTTTTGCCTCTGTCTGGGTAACGTTAAGTTTTCTGGTTATGGTATTGGTGGGTATCGGAATGTTTATGGATCCATTCGGCGCGGTTGTGCTGGTAACCGGTACGGTGGCTCAAATAGCCTATAGCAATGGTATTAATCCGGTACATTTCTGGATGATCGCTCTGGTTTCATTTGAACTGGGCTATCTTACTCCACCCGTTGCACTCAATCATTTGTTAACCCGACAGATGATAGGTTATGAAGAAGTAGCTAAAGCAGCAAAAGAAGGTGATAGTTTCTGGTATCGACATGAAAAAATATTACTACCGATGGCGACTATGAGCACCACTTTATTGTTAGTCGCTATTATTCCTGTATTATTCAGATAATGAATTTTTTTTCCTGGATTGGTCGACATTGTATTGATTTAGTTCTTTATATTATTGACCTAGCCTGTTTTCTGACCCAGACCGTTTCTGTCTGGCGGCCTCACCGCAATGTTTTTAACCGTGCGGTGTATCTGGTTGTGCTAGACCAGATTATTTTAATCGGTATTAATGCCATTGCTATTATTTCATTATTGGCTTTATTTATAGGGATTGGAGTCACCTCGCAATTAATCTATATTATGCAGTCAATCACGGGTAATAATGATCTTGTTGAGATTCTTGCCCGTTTAGTGCTGAGTGAATTGGGACCCTTAACGACAGGATTTATTCTGGTAGGGCGTTCGTGTTCTGCTATTGTGGTTGATTTAGGTAATACCCGTATGGGCGGTGAAATTGAGCCGCTGGAATATATGGGAATTGACGTAGATGATTATTTTGTGGTGCCTAGAATAGTAAGTTTGATTATTAGCCAGGTGGCTTTAGCCTTTTACTTTACGGCGGTGATGATTTTAAGTGGTGTTTTTTTTAGTGCTTTTCTTTTTGATTTTTCAGCATTGAAATCCTTAACAGAGCTGTTGAGCATGATAAGCTTTAATGGTGTTTTAAGATTTACGCTGAAAAATATATATTTTGGCTTGATTACAGGCACTATTGCATGCTTTCATGGGCTTCTGGTCGATAAATCATCCGCTCTGGTTTCCGAGCAAATGCAGAAAGCCGTGGTCAGATGCCTGGTGTTTTTATTTCTGGCAGACGGCTATTTTATCATTTTCACCTTATGAATGAACAATCCGGTTTAGCCATTGTCTTGGCCAATAATGCCGTGCCAAACACAGCAGGAAGTGAGTTGTTATTCCCTGCTTTGAGTTGTCAATTATTTACGTCTAAGCTAACCTGTCTGGTAGGCCCTCATCGCTCACAATTAAGAGCATATTTATTGATGTTAGCCGGTATTTACCAGCCTACAGCCGGTATTATAGAAGTTTTTGGAAAATCGATTACTGAATTAAACCAGCTACAATGGCGAAAACTACGCTGCCAAATTGGTTATCTTTCGGGTACGGCACCGTTACAGTCAGGTCAAAACGGATTAATGAATGTGATGCTGCCCGCACTGTATCATGCTAACTGGTCATTTCAGGAAACCATTGATAAAGCACGGATTTTATTGAGCGAATTAAATTGTCAATTTGAATTGACAACATTTCCTGCACAATTGAATAGTTTTCAGAAAGTACAGCTAGCTCTGGCGCGTGCTTTGCTTCTTGACCCGGCATTGCTCATTCTGGATGTTCCTTTTAATGATTTGGGGGCTAAAGAACGTGAAAAGATGGGAGAGTTGCTGGCGATGTATCAACAACAACGTACAGTTTGTATGATTGGTGGGCTTCAGTATCCCCATTTTTTGGCAGATCATGCAGACCAGATTATTTTTATTTCA
>CAZDMC010000051.1:0-9755 GCA_964506335.1 uncultured Methylomarinum sp.
TGAAGGTATTATCAAAGGTATCCAGTTGATTGCCTAAAATAAGAGCCAGTTCTTCAATGATTTCTAGTTTTTCATCCTGATTTTTTGCCAGTAGATCGTTAAGAAAAATAGTGCTGTGTACTGAGGGCAGTTGTTCGAGTTGTTGTGCAAGATTTTTTGCATTGTCCCAGTCAGGTGCTAATGCAGAAAGGGCAAAAGGAGAATCTGTTTGTGATGTCAATAATTCTTTGATGGTTGACACGGATTCGCTGCTAGGGTCTCTTAAATTGATCGGGTTTGAGTCAAACACCAGCTGTGTCAGTAACAGACAAGAATAAACTGCAAAAACAAAGGAATAAATCCGAATACGCCTGGATTGGCGAAAAGGCAAGCGGGTCAAAAAACCCAGGCTAAAAGACGATTTTATCGGTTTAACATCTTTTATATTGAATACGGTTAAGAATGCAGGGAGTACCGTTAATGATACAACCAGACCAATAAACATACCACCAGCAGAAATAACCCCTAATTCGGATACGCCAGAATAATCAGTGGGTATAAATGCCAGAAAACCCATGGATGTAGTGATGGCACATAAAAATATAGAGAAACCAACGGTATGTAGGCTATCAACAATAGCTTCACGATTTTCCAAGCCCTGAGATCGGCATTCTCGATAATGCAGGCAGATATGAATGGCATAATCGACACCGAGCCCAATATATAACACCGCAAAAGCAATGGATATTAAGTTAAGATGTCCGATGGCAACGGTTGCAAAGCCTGCTGTTAATATCAACCCCAGAATAAGCGCGATAAATGTGGCTAACAGTAATTTAACAGAACGTAAGCCGATCCATAATGAAGCGCAAACCAGAAATAAGGAGACTATGCCAGCAATGGCAGCACCTTCACTGACGCTTTCCAGCTCTTCAAACTCTAAAGCCGTTTCACCGGTGATACGAATTCTGATCCCCGGATTATCTTGCATAATCAATTTGACGGTATTTCTTGCAGCGGTTAATGCCTGTTCGGCAGCAAAGATAGCCTCAAAATTCATTTTTGGGCGAGCTATAACAATAGTGCGATTTGTTTTGCTATTGAGCTTATTAGCGGCTAATAAATTTTGCCAGGAAACCGCGTATGGCTTGCCACTTAATTGATGGGTCAACGCATTATTGATAGCCAGCAATAAGGGTTCAAGATTCATAGGTAAACTGTCATCAGTTTCTTTTAAGGCTTTGCTGACAATATCAAACAAGCCTTCCAGATGATAATTTTGCGAGAGATAACCGATAAATGGCTGGGCATCAATTAATTTAGCTGATAAATCCTCAAGCTCATTTTGCTCTAAAAAGAGTAAAGCCTGTTGCTTGAAAAAATCATTTTCAGTCGGAATATAGACTGAAGAAAAGCTGCTTGTCTGTGTTTTTAATGTGTCGGCCAGTATATTGGCTGCTTGCGATGTTTGTTCAGGGGTCTGCGCATCAACTACCAAAATAATGACATTGGCATCCTGTGGGAATTCAGCTTCTATACGCAGGCGGTTTTTTTGAAAAGGCAGATCAGGCGACAGCATTTCTGCTGTATTAGTGTTAACGCCGAGGTTTTGTGCGGTGTAATAGAGACTGCTTCCAGTGAGTAAAAAAACCAGTAAAATTAGTAACCAGGGAAAGCGAAGCACTTGACTGCCCCACCAGCATAAAAACCGGTCTATCATTGACGTAGAAAGTATACTCATTGAATCGCTTGATCTTGCTCAAAACCTATTATTATATCAAGATGTTTTGCTGCTAACGTTAATTTATTTTCAGTAGTATTAAAATTTAAACCGCGTGTAATCAGGCTGGGTCATTCTTTCGGATGAGTTAACAAAAACCAGAGTAATTTGATGATGACAATCAGTTAATGTGTTTTCTTGAGTAAAGCGATTGATTTTTTTAAGATTAAGCCTAAATGACTAATAAAAACGAGATTGGCGGCTTTTATTTTTTAAAATACAAATGAGAATTATTAGCAAATATAGGCTTGCGAAATTTGGAGTTTTGCAAGAAGCGGCATATATTATATTGCGACATAGGAATATAGAAACAAAAATATCGGGCGTGTCAATTTGTTTTTTTTATAAAGTGCTATAAACTACGCGGTTATTGGCTTGATTGAATATTTTTCGAGGAACATTCCTTAGAACCTGTTTCAAGATCGTTACGAGCCGCTGTCAATTGTGTGCGGACGGAGCGCAGAAACCGGAGTTTACATGGCGTAAATGAGGGTTTCGAGCACTGCCCAAGCGCGACTGACAGTGGCGCAGTAGATCTTGAACAGGTTCTTAGAGAAAACTCAGCATGGGGCACAGTGATTTTGATTTATCCGGAATGAATATCATGATCCAATTCTTCTTTTTTAGCTTTTTATGTGCACTTTTCAGTATATCCTTTACTGCAAATAGCAACATAATAAACAAGCCAGAAACGATTAATCCACAACTGGAATGGTTATATCAATTTCAGTTTGTTGCATTTGGTATCGGCGTTCTGTTGCTTATTTTTAGCTATTGGATTTACCGGCTGAATCGTTCTAAACAGGTATTTAAAGAGCAAAGTAAAAAAATGAGTGCCATTTTTGAAGCCTCAAATGAGGCTCTATTTTTGCTCAAAGATAAGCTAATAATTGATTGTAATCAAGGTGCAGTCACTTTATTTAAGATGGACAATAAGGACGATATTATTGGAGGGCAACTTGCAAATCTGTTCCATAGACAACAGGCTAATGGAAAACAGCCCCATTATATTTTAAAAGAACATATAGAAAAAATGCTGAGGGAAGGTTTAACTCGTTTTGAAGGGGTATGTTGCCGATTGGATGGTGATGATTTTCCTGCTGAATTACTGCTTTCTACTTTTGAATATAATGGCGATATTTTTTTATTATTGTCGTTACGGGAGACGACTGAACGAAAAAGTAACCAAGGACATCAGCATACTAAAGACAAATCATTACAGCTTATTCTAGATCAATTAGTTATTAGAGAACAGGAACTGGAATTTCAGAAAAATGTACTGGGTGAACATGCCATTGTCAGTATCAGCGATGTGAAAGGCAATATCACTTATGCCAATAAAAAATTCTGCGAAATTAGCGGCTATTCACTGGATGAGCTGTTGGGTCAGAATCATCGTCTGATCAAATCAAATGAGCATCCAAAGGAAATGTTTGTAGAACTTTGGAAAACCATAGTGAAAGGAAAAATTTGGCGTGGTGAATTAAAAAACAAAGCCAAAGACGGCTCTGATTACTGGCTGAGCACGACCATTGTTCCGCGATTAAATGAACAGGGCAAACCTATACAACATGTATCAATGCAGACTGAAATTACCCAACTTAAACAACTGGAAATAAAAAGTGCTTTAAGGGGTGAAGATGCGCTGGCCCGGGCAAAAATCTCTAAAGAATTACAGGAACAGAAATCCATACAGCATCGTCTAAAAAAGACCCTGAATATTCTGGTAAAAATTAAGGGGCTTGAGTTACAAAATAAAGCAGGTATATTTTTGATTCCCGAGGGTGAAGTCGATCTGCAAATGTTTGTGACTCATGGTTCATTTACCCAGGAGTTTATGTTTAAGGAACAATGTGTCAAAGCGGGTGACTGTCTCTGTGGTCGTGTTGCGGTCAGTGGTTTGTTAAAAGTGTCGGATGATTGTTTTACAGACCATGAACATGAGCATCAATTTGAAGTGATGTCAGCGCATGGTCATTATATTGTTCCTCTAAAATATGCAGGGCAAGTTTTAGGGGTGTTATTTATGTATACCGAGCCTTATCCTTCAAGAGACCCTGCACGTCTCAGTCTTTTGACCCAAGTTGGTGAATTGATGGGTCTGGCACTGGTGAATGAAAGGACTAATGAAGCCTTAAAACAGGAAAAGGAAAAAGCAGAAAAAGCAAATAAAGCTAAGTCTGAGTTTTTATCATCTATGAGTCATGAGCTTAGAACACCACTTAATGCCATATTGGGATTTGGTCGGCTTTTAGAAGATGATGACCAGCTTAATGCTGATCAGGCTGAGAGCATAGCCTATATCGTCAATGGGGGCCGGTTATTATTGGAGCTTGTTAATCAAGTATTGGATCTGTCCAGTATTGAATCGGGAAAAATGGAGGTTTTAATTAAAGATGTCAGACCTAGAGACATTATTGAAGAAAGTGTTCCTTTTATACAAGAGCTTGCCAAAAAAAATCACCTGCAAATTCAGATAGAAGAAGTTGTTGAGGCACAGGTGAAAGCCGATCACACTAAATTAAAGCAAGTGATGATTAATTTACTGAATAATGCGGTTAAATATAATAATGATGGAGGATCAATAACCATTAAGATAGGTGAACAGACTTCATCTATGGATGGTTTTTTGAGAATAGCCATTATTGATACGGGTATAGGCATCGCTGAAAATAAACAACATCTGATTTTTACTGCTTTTTCTCGATTAGATCAGGAGAATTCTGGTATTGAAGGGACAGGTGTGGGGCTGGCTGTGAGTAAAAGTCTTATTGAAACAATGAATGGACGAATAGGATTTCTTGATAATGAGGGGCAAGGTAGTATTTTCTGGGTTGAATTACCTTTATCCTAGAAAAATCAGTTGGATCACAGTTGCTAGCACAAGCTGTTTTAGATAAGGAAAAATGTGTGACTATTAATGAAGAAATTTATCAATCTAATATATTAATTGTAGATGATGAACCTGCCAATGTTGTTTTGTTAAAAAAACTTTTGCAGCGTAAGGGGTATTTAAATATACAAACAACGTGTTTTCCTGTGGAAGTTGAGAGTTTATGTGATAAAACTGAATTTGATGCTTTGTTGCTGGATATCAGAATGCCAGAGATAGATGGTTTTGAATTAATGGCTATTTTAAAGCAGCGATATAATGATTATTATTTACCCATACTGGTGTTATCCGCACAGATTGATTATGAGACACGTATTAAAGCCCTGGAATCTGGAGCTAAAGATTTTTTAACCAAACCTTTTGATCATCTTGAGGTGTTAACCCGAATATATAATTTACTGGAAGTTCGTTTAATGCATAAGCGGGTCAAGATGCAAAATCAGCTACTGGAAGAAAAGGTAAAACAAAGAACTCAGGAACTCTATCAGACTCGCCAGGCTGTTATTCGGCGGCTGGGTCTGGCGGCAGAATATCGCGATAATGAAACCGGTAATCATATTATCAGGATGAGCAAATATTCCCAATTGCTGGCGCGGGTTTATGGGCTTTCGGAAAGACAGGCTGAGTTGATTCTCAATGCATCCCCCATGCATGATATTGGCAAAATAGGGATTCCAGATAGTGTGTTATTAAAACCGGGGAAGCTGGATGCAGAGCAGTGGAAAATTATGCAAACTCACGTTACCATTGGTGGAGAAATATTGTCAGGAGATGATTCTCAATTAATGTTGACAGCACGACGAATTGCTTTACATCATCATGAAAAATGGGACGGGAGTGGATACCCAGAAGCTTTAAAAGAAGAGCAGATTTCAATTGAAGGTCGCATTTGTGCCATTGCCGATGTATTTGATGCACTGATTTCTGAACGACCTTACAAGAAATCCTGGTCAGTGGAAAAAGCTCTAAACCTGATTGAAAGTGAGGCGGGTAAACATTTTGACCCGAATATTGTTCCATTAATGCGAAAAATACTGCCTGAGGTCCAGCTTATTATGAAAGACTATGCGGATTAATCCTAGAAAAATCAGTTGGATCATGGTTTCTAGCACAAGCTATTGATTCCACAGCACTTCAAAAAAATGCCCGGCTAACCGAATGGGTGAGACTAAGATTTTTTGAGCTACAGGGAGGTAGTGAATGTCGATTATGCAGGAGCAATAATCCGACCAAAGCACTGTGAAACCAATAACTTGCACTATAAATCTGCGCCCAACTGATTTTTCTAGGATGATGAAACATTCGATATCAAGGTAAGTCTTTCATTCCTATAATTTTTACCAGCTTTCCAGCGACGAAAGTATAGCGCTATTATTGATTCTACTGGAAATTCAGCTTTGCTAAATAAGTTGGTCAGAAGCACTGAAACGGTTCCATCGGGACTTTTAAGTCTGATAACCCTCAGGCGTAATGGTTGAGCGTAGTGTCTGAATTTGTTGGGGTATTATACTCATTGAATCGCTTGATCTTGCTCAAAACCGATTATTGTATCAAGATGTTTTGCCACTAACTTTAATTTATTTTTAGCCGCATTAAAATTTAAGCCGAGTGTAATCAGGCTGGGTAATTCTTTCGGATGAGTTAACAAAAACCAGAGTAATTTGATGATGACAATATCACCCTGTTGATTCAGGGCATAACAAACAGCTTGTGGTAAGTCCATTGTAACTGGGTCAGCAATACAACGAATCACTAAAGTATCCATGTTATTTTCTTGGGCTATTTTAGCCACTGCGATACTTTCCATATCTAGTGCAATCGCCCGGGCTTGCTTGTGGATTAATTTTTTATCTGAAGATTTGGCAACAATAGTCGCGCTTTCTGCCAGAGAACCCGTGAAAGGTTTTAATATGGACAAGTTGTTTAGTACATATTCAAACCAGGGAGAAGAAATCGAGAGTTGTGAGAATTGATCTTTTTCTTCCGGGCATAAGGTTTCCGGCATTACCAGGTCGCCAGGGTGTAAAGTTGCCTTTAAAGCAGCGGCACAGCCCCAGCTAATGAGTCTTTCAGCCCCTTGATCAATCAATAATTGGGTTGCTTTAGCTGCATTTTTAGGCCCTGCACCAGAACGGACGAGTAAGGTTTTGTCATTAATAAAAACACAGTCGCCCTTGCTGATCTTTGTTTCAAAGAGGCTGCTGACTTCATCAGGCAGCGCAACAACAATTCCAGTAATCACTATATTAGTTTAAACCAACCAACTCATTACGATAACGTGCCAAAGCCCATAAAGGAAAAAATTTATCGTAACCATGATATTTTAAAAAGAACACTTTAGGAAAACCCGGTGCGGTAAAGCATTTGTCATCCCAAACGCCATCTTCACACTGCTCACGTAAAATAAAGTCAATACCTGCTTTTACTTCAGGGCTATTGCTCTCGCCAGCGGCTATCAAACCTAAAACAGCCCAGGCTGTTTGAAACGAGGTGCTGAAATGATATTGGCCACTGTATTTTTCAATATCGTAATAACTTTTATTATCTTCACCCCAGCCGCCATCTTCACGCTGAACACTTTTAAGATAGCTGACAGCCTTGGTGTACAAGGGGTCGGTTTTTGCAATATCGGTTTGTTCCAAACCTAAAAGTACAGACCAGGTGCCATAAATATAATTGCTACCCCAGCGACCAAACCATGAGCCATCTTCTTCCTGTTCTGTGCGGATATATTCGATAGTGCGTTCCAGAACAGGTAAATATTCATCATGGTCTTGTGCTACTTTTGCCATCAGCATTACGCAACGGGCACTTACATCTGCGGTAGGAGGGTCAAGCAATGCACCGTGATCGGCAAAAGGAATTTCGTCCAGATAATAATAGGTATTATCCACATCAAAAGCACCATAACCGCCATTTTTACATTGCATACCGACAATCCAGCGTGTGGCTCTATGGATGGGTTCTTCTAAATCGTTAAAAGTAGAATCTGCCATGGCAAAAGCAACCACAGCGGTATCATCAACATCGGGATAATGGGGGTTTTCAAACTGGAATGCCCAGCCACCACCTTCAACATCAGGTTTGGTAATTCGCCAATCACCTGGCTCATCGGAAAGCTGTTTGCTTTTTAGCCAGTCATAAGCACGCGCCAAACTTTCTTTGTTGGCATTCTTATCTACTTCTTGTAGAGCCAAAACTGCTAATCCGGTATCCCATACCGGTGACAAACAAGGTTGGCAGTAAGCATCGTGTTTATTAATAACTAATAATTTGTCAATGGCTTTACGCGCAGTAACTACATCTGGGTGGTCTTTTGGATAGCCTAGCAAAAGCATGGCTTCGTAAGAATAGACCATGGCCGGAAAAATACCGCCTAAACCATCTTCTCCGTTAAGACGTTCTGTAAACCAGGAAACTGCTTTATCGACTGAATATTGAGTTAATTTTTTGGGATAAAAACGACGAGTCACTCGCCCTAATTTATCCATTGCCAGAAAACATTTGTTGAGCAGGGTTCGCTCCGGGAAATAATGCTTTTCTTTATTGGGATCAATCAGGAATAGTTCGCGTATGCCTACCTTGTTTGGGTTTTTTGCTGCGGCTTTAAAAGTACAAAGAATAAACAAAGGTACCATGACGGCGCGTGACCAATAGGAGACTTTGTCCAGATGGAAAGGAAACCATTTAGGCAGTACCATGATTTCTACCGGGATATAAGGTACACCTCGCCATGGCAATTGTTCAAATATTGCCAAGACAATGCGAGTGAATACATTGGCTTTAGCCGCTCCACCTTGGCTAAGAATATACTCACGATTCTTTGTCATATGCGGCGCATCAATTGAATCGCCTGCCATTTTTAGCGCGTAGTAGCTTTTAATGCTAGCGCTAATATCACCTTCACCCTCTGTAAATAAAGGGTAATGACCTGCGTCAGATTGTCTTGATCTCAGATAGTTTGCAATTTTTCTCTGTAATTCTTCATCAATATCATCAAGATAATGCATCATCATGATGTATTCAGCAGTAATTGAGCAGTCGGCCTCTAATTCAAACAGCCAATAGCCCTCTTTGTCTTGTAGGCTGAGTAGTTTGTCTTGCGCTTTTTTTATGGCATTATCTAGTTTGTTATTTTGTTTTTTCATAGACGATGGGCTATTTAATACCTCATTGCTGTTATCTATAGGGAGCTGGGTTTCATCAAACATAGTGTATCCTTATTGTTCTTTAGCAAGTGCTGGCATATATTGCCAGTCAGAGGTCTTAAGATTACGACTGCTTAAATTAAATAGAAGCGATAAAAGTAGATTGCTGCGAGCAGTTAATTTACTAACAAATATGGTTTTTTTAACTTCTTTGCGTGTTATTTTTACCTGATCAGAATGGTTAAAATCAAGATTTTGTTTTATATTTTTTAAGGTCAGTACGGCCATTCCTAGCGCCCATAAACAAAAATTGCGTATGCCTGTTTCATTATTAGGTAAAAGCTGAGTGTATTTCAGTGCATTATGCAGGTGTTGTTGTGCAATGCTGATTAAATGTTCTAATCCTAGGCGAAAGTTTTCGTCATTAGTTTCAGCGGTCAGGTTTTTTAGCTGAAATCCTGTTTCGGTAAAAATATCTTGGGGCAACCAGCAGACACCTCGTTTGGCGTCATCCCAGATGTCTTTGAGAATATTGGTCATCTGTAGTCCTTGACCAAATGAAACAGAAAGTTTTAATAATTGATCTTTATGACGATTGATTTCTGGAGAATAATAACAGAAAAGTTTAGCCAGCATTTCTCCCACACAACCGGCGACATAATAACAATAACTATCCATATCTGCCATGGTGTTAACTCCAGCGCTGAGGTCTAAAGCCTGAAAAACAGGCATACCTTTTGCCATGGTTTCAACGCAGCAGGAGAGTGCATCAATTTGGTCAGTATCAAAGGAGTGGGTTATTGCGATAATCCGGGGTGTTAGATGAATTAAACTATGTTCAGCGGAAATGGTTTGCTCTGAAAGCAAGGGAACTAATTCTTTGGCAAAAGTGTCTGCGTTATTTCCTGTTTTAACAATGGCTATAAAGGCTGAACAAAAATATTCTTTTTGTGCG
>CAZDMC010000052.1:0-9693 GCA_964506335.1 uncultured Methylomarinum sp.
TTCTCGGACAGCCTCCTAGGCCTACGCTCATTTGCCTTGCTCTCAAAAATCTATCTTCACCATATTATTAGCATAACTTACTGGGTGCTGTACTAATATAAATCGCGTCAAAAAACCGTCTGATTAAATGTAAGATACTGAAATAAAACGACTATAAATAATGGTCTGATTTTTGCTTTTATTGTTCCAACTAATAAAAGTAATAATGAGATATGAATACTTCTGTTAATCCCCAAACCCTAAAAACAGAAAAGTTGACGGATGCTTTTCAGCTTTTTAATGAACTCTCTAAAGACTTGTCTGATTCTTATCAGCAGCTGCAAAAACAAGTTGCCAACTTAAATAAAGAGCTGGCTTCAGCGCGTTCTGAACGTCTCAATACACTGATTGAAAAAGAAAAAATAGCCTCTCGGCTACAACAAATTTTAGCAGCATTGCCTGCAGGTGTTATTGTCCTGGACGGAGAAAGTCGGGTGCTTGATTGTAATGCGGTGGCGATTCAATATCTGGGTGAACCCCTTATTGGCCAAAACTGGCTGGATGTTATACAACGCAGCCTCAATCCTGTTTTTGATAACCCCCATGAAAGACAATTAAATAATGGCACCCGAGTCAGTATCAGTACTAATGAGTTAAATAATGAAGTAGGGCGGATTATACTGATTTCTGATGTCAGTGAAATACGTTCATTACAAGATAGGCTCAACCAGCAAAAACATTTATCGGCCATGGGTGAAATGGTTGCCAGTATGGCACATCAGGTGCGCACACCTTTATCCACCGCTATTTTGTATGCCTCTCAAATGAATAAAGTAAAAGTAAGCGACAAAAGCCGACTCAAATTCTCCAGCAAAATTCTTGAGCGTTTACAGTATTTAGAACGGCAAGTGAATGACATGTTGATTTTTGCTAAAGAAGGTCATTTAGCAATGGAAGTTTTTTCTTTGCAATCTCTGCTGAATAGAGTCAATGACAATATGCAAGATTGTATATTAAACAATGGCATTACTTTTGAAATGCGCAATGATGTTCAAATTGATCGTATGTTAGGCAATGAAGATGCTTTATTAGGCGCAATAATGAATTTATTGAATAATGCCGTGGAAGCACTTGAAGCTAAAGGTCAAATAACGCTGAGAATTCAGCAAAAAGACGCAAGCAGCATACAATTACAGATTAAAGACAATGGTCAAGGTATAGATGAAAGTATGAAGCTACGTTTATTTGAACCTTTTTATACCACTAAAGTAAATGGAACAGGACTGGGGCTGGCTGTGGTTGACAGTGTGATCAGAGCGCATAGCGGTTCAATCCAGTGTGAATCTAAAAAAGGTCATGGCACCCTGTTTACGGTCAATTTACCCTGTGTTAATCAATATATTCCTGATCTTTTCGAGATGAATTTTCAGACAACAATGCATAATCAAATGGAGAATAACTATGAAACAGTATGATGTATTAGTAGTAGAAGATGATCTGGATTTATGTGAAGCCCTCTGTGATACTTTGGAGGTTGAAGGCTATAAAGTATTGACAGCCACCAATGGCACAGAAGCCTTAAGCCTGTTAATAAAAAATCGTTTTAAACTGGTAGTCAGTGATATACAAATGCCAGTCATTGACGGTTTTCAGTTACTAAATAATATGCAGCAAAAGCATCCTGAGATTCCGGTTTTATTAATGACCGCCTATGGCACTATTCCCAAAGCTGTTGAGGCAATGCAGTCAGGCGCTGCTGATTATCTGATTAAACCGTTTGAAGCCTCGACACTGGTCAGTAAAGTATCGGCTGTGGTAGGCACTGAGATTGAATTAATCAATAACAGGATTATCGCTGATCAAAAAATGAAAAAACTCTATGCACTGACTGCTAAAGTCGCAAAAACGGATGTCACTGTTTTAATTCAGGGAGAAAGTGGCACGGGTAAAGAAGTTTTAGCGCAATATATTCATCAAAACTCTCTATATCATAAAGGTCCATTTATTGCAGTTAACTGCGCAGCAATTCCGGAAAACATGCTGGAGGCGATGTTATTCGGTTATGAAAAAGGGGCCTATACAGGCGCGGTACAAGCAATGCCCGGTAAATTTGAGCTGGCACAGGGTGGCACATTACTACTGGATGAAATATCAGAAATGGATATTGCTTTACAGGCAAAAATACTCAGAGTTTTACAAGAAAAGGAAGTCGAACGTCTAGGCAGTCATCAAAAAATAACACTTAATGTCAGAATTTTGGCAACCACCAATCGCAAATTAAAAGACTATGTTGAACAGGGTTTATTTCGTGAAGATTTATATTATCGTTTGAGTGTATTTCCTATCAAAATCCCAGGTTTACATGAACGAACGGGCGATATTTTACCTTTGACAAAATCGCTGATGACCAAATATAAACAAGAGGGGAAATATTCACCCGTTTTGAGCTTAGAAACTGTAACTATCCTAGAAAACTATGCCTGGCCAGGCAATGTCAGAGAGTTGGAAAACGTGGTGCAACGTGCTTTAATTTTACAGCAGAACGGAAAGATTTTACCCGAGCATCTGGTTTTTGATGACGATATGGATATGCAACTAGAGTGTGCTGACAATGAAGTAATCAGCGAAGTACTGGAATTAACAGAGGAAATTGCCATAGAAGCAAAAGGTAGTTTAGGGGCCAGTGTCCGTTCAACGGAAGAAAATATTATTTTACAAACACTCAAAGATGAAAAAGGTAGCCGAAAAATAACCGCCAATAAATTGGGGATTAGCCCTCGAACTCTGCGTTATAAAATTGCCAGAATGAAACAATCAGGCGTTGCCATACCCTGTTAAAGGAGAGCTAAATATGAATGAAATCAATGTTAATCAGGTTTTACAACAAATGCGTTCAATGTCTATTGAGGCATCAAATAAACCCATTGAAACAGCTACCCAATCTGATTTTTCAATGCTCTTAAAAAAATCAATTGATACTGTTAACGAAACCCAAATGAAATCAGGGCAGCTATCCAAATCATTTGAAATGGGTGAAGCGGATGTTAGCCTGGCGGAAGTGATGATAGCATCACAGAAAGCCAGTGTTTCTTTTCAAGCTATGCTTCAGGTCAGGAACAAACTAGTTGATGCCTATAAAGATGTGATGAATATGCCCATGTAATTTTGCCTAATGACTGAAAAACTGATGAAAATCTTTTTAATTTAACCATGAGTGTTATTATTAAAGTAAATGTTAATAAATAGTTGCTAAGCTAATGAAGATAAAAGAATGAGTGAGCAAAATACTGCCAATTTACCTGAGTTGAACGCAGCTAGCAATTCATTGAATGAGCTAACTGAAGTAACCTACACGCCCCCTGTTTTAAAAAGTATGGGCAACTTATCCATGTCCAGACAAATTGGCCTGATGCTGGGGCTTGCCTTAAGTGTGGCTGTGGGAATTGCTGTAGTGCTTTGGTCACAATCGGGGTCTTATGATTTACTTTATTCTGGGATGGGGGAGAAAGATTTTGCGGAAATAATTGAGGCAATGGATAAGATGGAAATGGATTACAAAATTGAATCTGGTTCGGGGGCTATTATGGTTCCTAGCGATCAAATGCGTAAATTAAAATTAAAACTAGCCGCACAAGGCTTACCCAGAACACAAAGTTCAGGCTATGAAATACTAGATAAAGAAGCCTCATTTGGTACCAGTAAAAATATTGAATTGATGCGCTTTCAAAGAGCACTGGAAGGCGAAATAGCCCGAACTATTATGGTGATACAGAATATAAAATCTGCCCGAGTCCTGCTAGCATTGCCCAAGCAATCCGTTTTTGTACGCAAACGGAAAGAACCCAGCGCCTCAGTCATTATTAATTTATATCAAGGGCGGGTTCTGGAAAAAAGCCAGGTAGAAGCCATTGTTCATTTAGTCTCTTCCAGTGTGCCAATGATGGCGGTTAGTCGAGTGACTGTTGTCGATCAAAAGGGGCGTATGCTAAGTGGCAATAGTGGTTCTGATGGCCTAAATTTAACCTCTAAGCAATTTGAATACAAAAAGAACCTTGAAGAGCATTTAATGCAAAGGATAGAAAATATTCTGCTTCCACTGGTTGGATCTGAAGGTATGCAAACTCAGGTTTCAGCTGATGTTGATTTTACCGTCACAGAAAAAACCCAGGAATTGTTTAACCCTGACTTACCGGCATTAAGAAGCGAACAAATAATGGACGAAGAAAGTTCTTTATCTTCCATTCAAGGTGTTCCTGGTGCATTATCAAACCAGCCACCCCCTGCAGGTATTGCACCTGAATTAGCCGTAGGTGAGGAAGCAAATTCCGGCGCCAGTTCACCCTCTTCTAAAAGTAAAAGTGCAACTCGAAATTTTGAACTGGATAAAACAATTACGCATACCCGGCTGGCCACAGGTATATTGCGCCGTTTATCAGTCGCTGTGGTAGTTGATGATAAACAAGTGTTACTTGATGATGGTATCGCCACTACTCAGGCCTATGCACAGGAAGATATTAACCAGCTAAGGGCTCTGGTTATGCAAGCAGTAGGTTACGATAATAGCCGGGGAGATCAAGTCATAGTCACTAATGTGGCTTTTAGAATACCTGATAAAATAGAAGCTTTGCCTGCTATTCCGATGTGGGAACAAGGCTGGTTTCTTGAACTGGCAAAATATCTGGTCGCCGCTTTAGCTGTTTTGTTTATAATATTTGGCGTATTACGGCCTACCATGCGCGGCCTGGTTTCAAGAGATGAGGAAGTTAAAGCCTTAATTGATGCACATGCCGAAGCTGAAGCGATGGGTGGTACCGTTAAAATTGGCAAAGACGGCAAGCCGATTGCTGTACCGGTAGGTGGTGAAGTGGGTGATGAGAATAAGGAAGGGAGTATTTCAGCGGGTGCTGAAGACTTGTTATTACTTGAAGCACCACAAAGCTATGAAAAACGTTTGGAATATGTGCAAAAACTGATTGATGAAGACCCACAACTGGTTTCACAAATGATAAAAGGATGGGTGGCTACTAGTGGCTGATTCCGGTACAGGAACAAATATTTCCTTGGATTCAACAGAAAAGGCTGCTTTATTGCTCTTGGCTGTGGGTCAGGATAGAGCGGCCAGTGTACTTAAAAACATGGGGCCAAAAGAGGTTCAGATAATAGGTGCCACCATGGCTAAGCTTGGCTCCATTTCAGCAGAAATGGTTGACATGGTGTTAGAAGATTTTATTATGCAGGTGAAGGATGAAACGGGATTAGGACTGGATTCTGATAGCTATATTCGCAATATGTTAACGGAAGCTCTGGGCGCAGATAAGGCTGGCAGTATCATTGACAGAATTCTTCTGGGTGCTAATAGCAAAGGTATTGATCAATTAAAATGGATGGATACTCGTTCAATTGCTGACTTGTTGCGTCTGGAACATCCACAAATTGTAGCCACTATCTTATCTTTACTGGATGCGGATCAATCCGCTGAAGTTTTGTCCTTATTACCCGAAAATATGCGCGCCGATTTATTAATGAGAATTGCAACCATGGAGGGGGTACAGCCTGCTGCGATTAAAGAATTAGACGACATGATGGAAAAACAGCTAACCGGTAGCGATAGTGTCAAATCTTCCAGTATCGGTGGTGTTGATGCTGCGGCCAATATCCTGAATTATATTGATGGTGCAGTGAGTGAAGAAATGATGGAAGCCATTAATGAAAACAATGCCGAATTAGGACAGGAAATACAGGATAAAATGTTTGTATTTGCTGATTTGAGCAGTGTTGATGACCGTGGCATTCAAACACTATTGCGAGAAGTGTCTACCGACCAATTATTGGTTGCACTGCGAGGTGTTGATGATGTGCTGAAAGAAAAAATATTTGGTAATATGTCCAAACGTGCGGCAGAAATGTTAAGAGACGACCTGGAAGCAGCACCACCGACAAAACTCAGTGAAGTTGAGCAGGCACAAAAAGACATATTAGGCATTGCCAAGAAACTATCTGATTCCGGTGAGATTGCGCTAGGCAGTGGCGGTGGTGATGAGCTCGTCTAATAGGCCATTTTTTTCTGAATCAGAACTGGCATCATTGGGTTTGTGGGATGTTCAGGAACAATTTGGAAAAAAAAAGAAAGCTACTTTTCCAGGCCTGGAACAACAATTTGAGCCAGAGCCCAGCGGATTAACCGTAAAAGATATTGAAGACACCCAAAAGCAAGCCTATGAAGAAGCCTTTGCCCAAGGTAAAAAAGAAGGTTATGAAGAGGGTTTGCAGCAAGGAATTGAAGCAGGAAATGCGAAAGGTTTTGAACAAGGACTGACCGAGGGAACAACAAAAGGCCATGAAGAAAAAATTGCTTCATTACAAGAACAAGCTGCTGAATTTATCAGTTTACTAGAATCTTTAAGTGAGCCCTTTAAAACACTGGATGAAAGCATAGAAAAAGAACTGGTCGATCTGGCAATAGGCATAGCCAATCAATTAATACGTAGAGAAATTAAAATAGATCCGGGACAAATTATTGCTGTCATTAGAGAAGCAGTCAATGCCTTGCCACAGGCATCACAACAATTAATTTTACACCTGCATCCAGACGATGCCGAACTGGTTCGTAACTCACTGGCACTGGATGAAATATCATCTCCTTGGACGCTACTAGAAGAACCTTTAATTACTCGTGGGGGTTGCAAAGTAGAAACAGAAACCTCAAAAATAGATGCTACCGTAGAAAATAGATTGGCAGCTATTGTTGCCAATATTCTGGGTGGTGAAAGAGCACAGGACAAAAGAAATTGATTCCTCATGCTGATCGAACAGAAAACTGGTTAAACAAACTAAAATCCTGTACGGGCAGGTTGTCAGAAACACCCGAACTTATTGTTGAAGGCAAATTAGTCAGGATGGTCGGCTTAACCCTTGAAGCCGAAGGCTGTATTGCCGCCATTGGTTCATTATGTCAGATAGAATCAAAAACAGGACACAGCATAGGAGCCGAAGTCGTCGGTTTTTCCGGATCCTGTGTGTTTTTAATGCCCACCGGAAACACACAGGGCTTAGAACCCGGTTGCCGAGTTATTCCGTTAGGAAAAAACAGCCTTGCAAGTGTTGGCTTTGGTCTGCTTGGTCGCGTATTAGATGGTACAGGAAAACCTTTAGACGATAAAGGCTCCTTAAAAATCGAGAAAAATATTTCGCTGAATGGCAAATTCATTAATCCATTATCAAGAAAACCCATTAGAGATTCACTGGATGTAGGTGTTAGAGCCATTAATTCAATTTTAGCCATAGGCCGTGGTCAGCGTATGGGCTTGTTTGCCGGTACCGGTGTGGGTAAAAGTGTTTTACTGGGAATGATGACAAAATATACCAGTGCAGATATCGTAGTCGTAGGCCTTATTGGAGAAAGAGGTCGTGAGGTTAATGAATTTGTATTAAAAATACTCGGCGAAGAAGGCATGCAAAAAGCGGTGGTGGTGGCATCTCCTGCCGATGATTCACCGTTAATGCGAGTTCATGGCGCTATGCTGGCAACCAGTATTGCCGAATTTTTTAGAGATCAAGGGCTAGATGTATTACTACTAATGGATTCCTTAACTCGTTTTGCTCAGGCGCATAGAGAAATTGCCTTGGCAATAAATGAACCACCGGCAACTAAAGGCTATCCACCCTCCGTATTTGCAAAATTACCGCATTTAGTAGAAAGAGCCGGCAATGCGGATGAAGGCGGCGGCTCTATTACCGCCTTTTATACTGTTCTGGTTGAAGGCGATGATACTAATGATCCGATAGCTGATGCTGCGAGAGGTGTATTAGATGGGCATATCGTATTATCTCGAGAGCTTGCTGAATCAGGTCATTTTCCAGCCATTGATATTGAAGCATCCATTAGCCGGGTTATGCCTGATATTATTGGCTCCAGGCAATTAGAAATGAGCCGAAAACTAAGACGTTTATATTCGCTCTATCAACAAAACAAAGATTTGATTAGTGTAGGCGCTTACCAAAAGGGAGCTGATCCCAGAATTGATGAAGCCATAGACAAAAATGCCGCTATACTCTCCTTTTTACAGCAAGATATGGATGAGGCTGTAGATATTAGCCGCAGTTTAGCTGAGCTCGAAATACTATTGGGAATGCAAGCAGAAACTAAACAATGAAAAAATCACAACGTTTACAAAGAATAGTTGAACTCAATGCCAATGATGAGAAAAAGGCATTGCAGGCATTGGGTGAAGCCCAGGGGAAAAAACAAAATTTACAGAAGCAATTAGAGAATCTACAACAGTATCAGCAAGAGTATAAGGAAAAGTTACAGTCAAGCAGTGAAAATGGCATAAAAATAGAAAAACTGCTGGAATTCAAATCATTTTTAAACAAATTAGAACAAGCCATCGAAAAACACAATAACGATATTTCATTATTGAATCAAGAGTTGCGCATTCTTCGTAAATCCTGGGAAAACAAACACCTAAAGACCAAAAACCTGCAAAAGGTTTGTAATAATGCCAGCAATGAAGAGAATAAAATAGAACATAAAAAAGAGCAGTATGAACAAGATGAGCGGGCAACACGGATGGGAATCGCTAATGGCATAAGAAATGCTAAGTAATTCTCCAAGGATTTCGGAGAAATAAAATGAATATCAATAGCCCAAGTTTAAACACCCTGTTTTCATCAAACGAAGGCCTCAACACCGTATTGCCACCTTTAGGCATTGACGGAGAACTCCCTCAAGACTTTGTAGAAATATTGAGTTTTGCAGAGGCATTAAAAGATCAAATTAAACAACTGACCAACATGAAAGAACTTGCCGGTCAGTTGAATGAAAAAGGGATAACATCGGAATTTTCCGCTTTTTTTGGCAACAGTTTGCCGTTAATTCACGCTGCAGAGCAAGAATTTGATATAGAAAACACCATAGAAGCCTTAGAAAATGTGTTGAATTCACTGGAAATTGTAACTACCGACGAAATCAATTTAGAAACCAGACTGCAAGGATTAATTGAAAAAACAGAAACATTAAAGGCCGAAACATTTGACTCGGTTGAACTGCAAGAAAAAGTAACACGTTTAGCTGAAGAATTACAAAAAATACAGAACATACAAAAAGTCGTATCTCAGCATAATGAGCAAGAAAGCAGTCCACTCAGCTTCAGCGATGAAACAGAATTACTAGAAACTCAAATAGATCAAATCAGCAGGAATCTGCAATCAGTTAAAGAATTCAATCCGCTAAATTTAATAGGAAAAACAGCTGCTCTTGATAAAATGGAAATAGAGATAGAAAAGCTAGGGATAGAGAAAGAAGTAGAGATAGAACAAAAAGTAGGGATAGAGAAAGAAGTAGAGATAGAACAAAAAGTAGAGATAGAACAAGAGTTAGAACAGCTTCAAATTTCCGATAATATTCAATTTACAGCAATAATATCTCCGGCAAATCAACCAGTAGAGTATGAACAGGTGTTTAGCACTACACCATCAGAAATAAAACCAGAGATAAAAAAAGAAGATGTAATATTAAGGCAAATAGTTGAACAAAAAGTAGCAGGAAACTCAGAAGGAACAGAGACAGATTCATTATTACAACAAGAAAGCGCATTTCGTAAACCAGGACAGGATAATCCAGTAATTGTATCCAAACAAAATGAAATGGCTCAAATATTGGAAGATATAGATTTAGTAGCCAGCAATGAAAAAGCATTACCCAAATTTGCAGCT
>CAZDMC010000053.1:0-9659 GCA_964506335.1 uncultured Methylomarinum sp.
GTAATTTAGCCACTTTGCCTAAGCTGGTTAACTGCACAAAAATACGCCTGACATCTTCCCCCATTTCTTTATTGCAGGTAAATAAACCATAATCGGTATATAATTTGGTCGTAGTCAGGTGATAATTGCCCGTCCCTATATGCACATAATTTCGTAATGTTTTTCCTTCTTTTTTCAATATCAAACACATTTTGGCATGTGTTTTAAAACCCACCACACCGTAAACAACATGGGCCGCAGCTTCTTGTAATTTGGACGCTAATCCCATATTCTCTTTTTCATCAAACCTTGCCCGTAATTCTATAACCACCGTCACTTCTTTACCTGCTCTGGCAGCTTTGACCAAGGCGGCAACAACGGGTGAATCAACGCCTGCCCTGTATAAAGTCTGTTTAATAGCTAATACCTGTGGGTCATTCGCCGCTTGTCGAATAAACTCGACAACCGGCAAAAAGGATTCAAAAGGATGATGAAGTAAAATATCCTGTTTTTTTATGGCTTCAAAAATATTTTTCTTTCTACCTAATTGAGCAGGAACAAAAGGTTTAAAAGGCATGAATTTAAGATCCGGGCGATCAATCAAGCTATATATCTCAAGCAAGCGACTTAGATTAACCGGGCCTTTTGCATAAAAAACACGTTCTGTGTTCATTCTAAAGCGCTCTTTCAAGAAAAATACCGTTTGTTCGGGGCAATTTTCATCTATCTCCATACGCACTTCATCACCGTAGTTACGCATGACTAGCTCACCTTCCATAGCTAGCTTCAGATCGTCAATAGCATCATCATCTACAAAGAAATCACTGTTTCGAGTGACTCGAAACTGATGACAACCCTTGACTGTCATTCCGGTAAATAACTCATTAACAAAGGCATGGATAATTGAAGATAAAAAAACAAAGTCACAAGGGCCACTGTCACTGTCTTCCTCAGGTAATTGAACAATGCGAGGCAGTGCTCTGGGAACCTGTAATATAGCTCTGCCACTGTTTCTACCAAAGGCATCTTTACCGGTAAGGGAAATAATGAAATTTAAACTTTTATTAAGGATACGTGGAAACGGATGTGCTGAATCCAGCCCCACCGGAGTCAATATCGGCAATAGCTCTTTATTGAAAAATTTTTCTATCCATTTACGTTGCGTTGTAGTCCATTTATCTCGTCTGACAAAGCGAATATTTTCCTGGCTTAATTGTGGAATTAATAGGTCATTGAGCACTCTGTATTGCTCATCAACTAATTCATGTGTTTTTGCAGCTACTTTTTCTAGCTGTTCCATGGGTGTTAAACCATCAGTGCATAAACTTGTGGGGTCTATATTAGCCATTTGCAAGATACTGGCAACACGTACCTCGTAGAACTCATCCAGATTTGAACAGGAAATACATAAATATTTCAGTCTTTCTAGCAGAGGAATTGTTTCATCTTTCGCCTGAGACAGAACCCGGATATTAAATTCCAATAAACTAAGTTCACGATTAATGTAATATTCTGGATTTTCTAATTCGTCTATTTCCATTGATTTTAATCTTCAGGATTATTTTTGTTATATATTCTTTGCGTTTAAGAACCCCCATTTTTAACGCTCATCGCGATAATATGCGTGTTAAAAATAGGGATTCTTGATCGTGAAGAGTATATGTACCCGTCAAGTATAGTAGTAGCAGAACAAAAAGAGTGAGAACCGTTAAAATAAAGGCTTTAATATGCATCTTTCATTGATTTTTCTTGCAACTATTGGTGCTTAAAAACAATAAGAATGCACATGGAACAAGTTCAACAAAGATGCAGGGTTTTTATTCGTATTCAAGACGTACAAATAGGCGTGACATACATGGGTGTTATTAGTGTTGATTGAAGTAGTGTGCTGGTTGTTGAAATTATTTCAAGCACATTTCTAAGTAGATAGCTCTTTCAGTTTCGTTTTAAACGATACAATGCAGATATATCTTCATCGCCATAACCCTGCTCCAGTAATTTTCTATAATCAGCTAGAGTTCTATCAACAATATCTGTTGCACTATTATTTTGTTTTGCCATTGTCTGGCAAATTTTTAAATCTTTATGATGCAAGGCCAGCTTAAAACCTGCGTCAAAGACACCTTGAGTCATACTTATACCACGATGCTGTAAAAACCAGTTGCCGGCTGCACCCGCTGAAATAACATTAATCAATTGTTCCATATCTAAAGCTTGCGCCTGAGCAAAAGCTAATGCTTCTGTGACTGCCTGATTGATGCCTGCCGCCATGATCTGGTTTACCGCTTTAGTACTTTGTCCTGCCCCGGTATTACCCATAAGTATAATTTTAGAACTGATGACTTCCAGAATGGGTCTCACTTTTTCCAAAGTATTCTTATTTCCTCCCACCATCATCGCCAAAGTACCATTTTTTGAGCCTTCTACACCCCCTGAAACTGGAGCATCAAGAAAACAAGCCTGTTTTTCTTGTAATAATAAAGCCGCTTTAATCGCTGTATTATTACTGACGGTAGACATATCTATAACAATGGAAGCAGGTTTGATCGTTTCTGAAATTGCATTCACTATGTGTAATACATCCTTATCAGCAGATACACAAATCAGGATAATATCGACTTGTTCCGCTAACTGCTGCGGAGAAATACAATGTGCTATATTTAATTCAGTCGCTAATGCTTCAGCTTTGCTTTGAGTTCTATTGTAGACAGCAGTTAACAATCCTGCCTTAGCTAAGTTTCTAGCCATACCCAAACCCATTGCACCTAAGCCAATCATTCCTGCTTTCATTTTTTCTTCATAGTTTTTTTTAGACAGCAACATTATTCCAACATGTTAGAATATCCAGCATACAGGAATTAATGTTTTTTAAATAATGTCACTAGAGAAAAACCATGTTTGACCCAAAATCAATTGATGATATTGCAAATCGTCTGACCGATGCTATCCCTTCAGGGCTGCTTAATATGAAAGAAGATTTAGAGAAAAATTTCCATGCTATTCTGCAAGGGGCTTTGGGCAAATTAGATTTGGTAACGCGAGAAGAATTTGAGGTACAAAAAGCGGTTTTGGCAAAAACACGATCTAAACTGGAAGCATTAGAAAAAAGTGTTGCAGAGATTGAGAAACAATTAAATAAGTGAATCTTTGCTATTTTAAAACTTGAAATGAGCTCTCAGTCTATCATTTTATAATTTCTGAATGTCGAAAAAAACATTCCATCCCGGCATTGTCAATCAAGTTGATTTAATTCTTTTTGAAGAAGGCGTTTTTTCACCTTTAAACTGGTTATTGAGAGAAGGCCATGTGAGTTATAGAGTTTATCAAAGCTGGAGATTGGGTGATATCGCGTATTTAGAAGATCATTTCAGCAAAGAAAGCAAGCTGCTGATTTTGCTTTTAAAACAGGCATATCATTATGCTAAATCGCAAAGTCTTGAGATCTCAACACAATGTTATGCATCAAAGACAGGCCTGCCACTTTATTTTTGCCGCTGCTCAGCAAACGACATTATTTTTGCGACTGTTTTTAAGCCTCCTCTTAATCAAATGCAAATGGATTTGTTTTTTGACAGCAGCCTGATTTGTACCGAGTCTGATTTAAAAAGGGCTGTCATTGACAAACAAATGGGTGAAATCCCCCGTTTATTAAGCCAATTAAAAAACTTAAACCTAGAAAAATATCAGCAATTTCTCCAATTAATAGCACTTGAAAAAGAGCTATTGCAATCCGAACTGGCTAGCGACAAAAAAATAAAGCGTTTAGGTAATGCCACAGCATTAGCCTTTGAGATTTTTGGCCAGCATAGCCATGAATTTCTTACTCCCTTGTGGCAAAAACTTTCTGTGGATTTGGAGGGGCAGTCTTTTAATACCAAATTCCCTGATAATCATATAAGTTATACTGCCACTCAAGGTTTTCTCTGGCCGCAAGTCATTTCCTCTATTGAAAAAGAAAATGGCTGGACAAAACAGCCTGTTTTGTTATTCAGATATGCAGAAGCTTGTTTTAAACTGGACAAAGAACAGCATGGCTTAGTAAACTGGTTCAAGTTGTTTATTTTGTTTCCGGAAGATGCCGAAAAACTCGTGGAACAAACCTGTAGTCAAATGATTATTACTAACTGGCAATCTTTCTGTGAATTAGAGCCAGAACTGAGTTGCTCTATATTCCCTGCCTGGCTAGTCATGAATAAACCTGCACTTGCAAAAAATACCATGCTTTCTGACATAAAAGAATGTGTGGCTTTGAGATTGATAATGGATCTGGTTTTTAATAGCGCCTCTGAAATCGATGAAACCATTATTTCGCTAAGAACAAAATTGAAGAAACATAGTCCTGCTTTGTTCAGTCAGTATATGAGGCTTAACCAAAGCAGTTAAGACCGACAATTTAAACACGCTGATCAATCAAACTCTGATTCGACACTTTTTGATGCTGTTCTTTAGCCGGTGCCCCTTTATGAACAGAAAGTTGCCCTGGGTTGATTCCTGCTTTTTCAAATTGTTCTTTCAAAGTATCCAGATGCTGATTGATTTTAGTGACCGTTTCCTGTTGTTCACTCCAGAACAGAGAATTGATGGTTTTATTAAAGCAAGTGACTTTGCAATGAATAGTGCCTAATCCTGGCGGAGTTATGGTAATAGTGACTGACCAGTTTTCTTGTTCTTCTTCATCATTCTCGGCTTGTTGTTCATGGTTTATCTCAATGCTGACTGAATCGACAAACTCCTGACTTAGAAAAGGCAGGTCAAGTATCCATATTTGTCTGGCGACATCCTCTTTAGGCAAAGAGCTCAGTTGATTGAGAATTATTTTAGCTATGCTACTTTCTGTTTTTTGGTGTAATTCTTTGAGTAGATTAAGCTCATTCGTCTGTGTTTTTTGCCCCTGTTTTATTTTTATTTCCTGTTTTAAGACATGGCTCAGCCTTAATAATTGCGTTTTAAAATCCTGCTGAAAAATGAGCCCTTGTTTGTTTGTAAGGTTGGCTAAATTGGCTTCCATGAATATGCCAGACTGATCCATGGATTGTTTTATTTGTTTAGCATTAGCCATGTTTTTTGTTTCCGGCAAGTTGTCGATAATTTCTCTGGCCAGTCGCTTTAAAGTACTGGAAATGGTTTCATTTTTTTGTAAGTCAGAAAGCTTATCTCGTAACAAATTAAGCAGTATCACCGGTTGTTGCTGAGTGGGCAGCACTTGCTTAAAGGTTTGCTGGATTTTCAAGTCCTGAAATTGTTGATTAGTCAGTAACTTAAATTCTGCCCTCTGTCCTGTTTTAACAACTTCAAGATTGATTACCTGACCTTTTTTTAGCTCTGCTGTTGAATGCGTTAGCTGTTTTTTACTAATGTTGATAATAGGATTAATGGTTTCTGAATTTTGGCTACTATTATTATTTTTTGCAGGTAAGTGATTTAAAGACAATTGAATTTTATTGTGAGTAACATCTAGTACTTTGGCTGAAAAAATTTGTTGTTTAGTCAATTGAGCCGTATTGGTTTCAATGATTTTATAGTTAATCCCTTCCCCTGTTTTTTTAACTTCAAGCGTTAGTTGCTGTCCGATCTTAAAATTCTTGAATGGGTCATTGCTTATCGTAATATCTGGCTTATGGCTAATATTTACTTGACTTGGATTTACTTGACTTGGATTTACTTGACTTGGATTTAATGATGCCTTGCTGATAGAAATTACAGTGGGCTTATTTATTGTTGTTAATATTTTTGCATAGTTATTGTCTGTTTCAATGGCTCTACTATTAGGGATATTGGGGGGTCGCTCACTAATATTCAGCGGTTGAGACTGAGAACCAGCAGAGCTGAGAGAATGGGCAATATTGGAAGGTACGGATTGAGCAGGGATGCGCAGCTGAATTTTATCACTGCTGATATCTATGATTTTTGCAGTAATGATGTTGATAGCAGGCGCTGTTTGCAAAGGCAGCTTGGCTGCTGTTTTAATTGGGGTTTCTGCTGCCAGCGGTATTTGTTTAAATATCAGCGGCTTTGCTTTTAAGGCATCAGCTGCATTTGATAAAAGCGCCTCGCTGTTGACCACTTTAAATGTTGTAACCGGGGTAAGTTGAGTTACTACTAATTGCAGTATTTGACCCGGTTTACTATCGGTAGGTAAATTACTCAGAACCTGAATGGGTTTGTTAGATTGTAAAATTTGCAGGGCTAGTGTCTGTAGGCTGGTTTGAGTACTCAGAATTTTAACAGAAAGTTGCTGATTTATTTTTAAATCCAGCGTATCAATTTTGGGGCTGGACTGAATCGTTGTTTGAGGGGGGCGGATATCCATTTGGGCATTGTCTGTGAATAACGGCTTAACTTAACATTTTTCGGATATGCTCAATCTCATCTTTAGCCTCGTCAAGAACATTAATACTCTGGTCCGCATCCAGCTTACCTGACATTAACTTTTTATAAGCGGGCAATTCATCCATTTTAGGCATTTTCTTAATATCTATCTTGCCTATAAAACTATGTAATTGGGCAATCATAACAATATCGGCATAATCCGCTTTTTCATCACCTTTTCTATGCCAGTTTTCAGCATGGTTGATAACATCTTCAAAATCAACGGGAAAATCCCATTTCCGAATAATTTGTACGCCAATTTCTGCACGTAGATTTTTAACGGTATCCGCTAAATCCCTGGGATTTTCCAAAATTTCAGGTCGTTTATCAGCATAAGTCAAAATAGGCACAATACCAATATCATGGATTAATCCTGCCAGCATGGCTCTATCGGGATCAAAACCAGGCGTTTTATGCGCAAAAACAGCACTGATTGAGGCAACATAACTGCTATGCGCCCACAATTCTTGCATTTTTTTTCGGATAATAGCTGATTTTGCGCTAAATACCGCTTTCATCGCAAAGGCAGTAATAATATCCTGAGAGGCTTTTAAACCTAATCGCGTTAAGGCTTCAGGACAGCTTTCAATTTTTCGTCTACCTCGATAAAGTGGGCTATTGGAAATTTGTATTAAACGCGCAGTAATGGAGGGATCAATCTGAACCACCCGAGCAATTTTACTGTTATTGGCCTTATCATCATTGATAGCTCGCCGAATTTTAAATGAAACATCCGGAATGGTCGGTAAAGCCAGTTTATCTGATTGCATAAATTTATAGCAATCAAGATATAAACGATTTTTTGCCAAACTGGCTGCTGATTTAGCTGTTTTCTCTGGTACTGGCATGTAAATGGGGTTTATTCAAACAAGTAAATAGATTTTAGTTTAAAATTACTGATTTTATTGAATCTTAAATACAAAGATAAATGACTGCAAATGCATCTGCATTAGATGCTGATATTATCATAACTTTAAAAACCATCAGAGACTATATTCGTTGGGGTGCCAGCCAATTTAATGAACATCAGGTTTTTTTGGGGCATGGTCTGGCAACAGTCCTGCATGAATCGGCAGCATTGGTGTTTCATGCCTTATATTTACCTTCTCAGCTTGATCATTGTTATCTGGATTCAGTTTTAACAACGATAGAACGTGAGAGGGTTTTGGCTCTGTTACACAGCCGCATTAAAGAGCGAAAACCTGTTGCTTATTTAACCCAACAAGCCTCTTTTGCAGGCTTATCTTTTTTTGTAGATGAGCGAGTACTGGTTCCCCGTTCGCCTATTGCTGAATTAATTGAGCAAAATTTTCAACCCTGGGTGGATCAACAACAGCTGTCAGCTATTCTTGATCTGTGTACTGGCAGTGCCTGTATTGCCATTGCTTGTGCTTATGCATTTCCTGAGGCAAAAATTGATGCTGTCGATTTATCCACGGATGCCCTGGATGTGGCACATATTAATTGTGAAAAGCATGATTTATCAGATCGGTTAAATTTGCATCAGTCCGATTTGTTTAATGCACTGCCCGCCTGCAAATATGATGTGATTGTCAGTAATCCTCCCTATGTAGCCATTCAGGAATGGCAAGAACTGCCTGCTGAATATCATAATGAGCCCAAAATGGGATTTACTGGCGGTATTTCCGGACTGGATCTGGTATTGCGTATTTTAACTGATGCCATTGAATTTTTAACGCCGAAGGGTATCTTGATTGTTGAAGTAGGTAGCAGTGCGCAAGCATTACAACAACTTTTTCCAACTATCCCTTTTTACTGGCTGGATTTTGAACGCGGTGGAGATGGCGTTTTTTTATTAACTGCGAAACAACTTCAGCAGTATCATCAACAATTTAAACAAAGTATTTAATATGTCTGGAAATAGCATTGGTAAATTATTCACCGTCACTACTTTTGGCGAAAGCCATGGGTTGGCTTTAGGCTGTACGGTAGATGGCTGTCCGCCAGGCATGTCTTTGACAGAAGCTGATATTCAAGGTGACCTGGATAGAAGAAAACCGGGAACATCCAGGCATACCACACAGCGCAGAGAAGCCGATCAGGTCAAAATTTTATCCGGTGTTTTTGAAGGTAAAACAACCGGCACACCGATTGGTTTAATCATTGAAAATACCGATCAGCGCTCTAAAGATTATTCCAAAATTGCTGAATCCTTTCGTCCGGGACATGCTGATTATTCTTATCAGCATAAATATGGTTTTCGTGATTATCGTGGTGGTGGCCGTTCATCTGCCAGAGAAACAGCGATGCGCGTAGCGGCTGGAGCTATTGCAAAAAAGTATTTAAAAGAGAAATATACTATTGAAATACGGGGCTATTTATCACAATTAGGCCCGATTAAAATAGAAAAGATAGATCTGGATATTGTAGAAAGTAACCCTTTCTTTTGTCCTGATCCTGATAAAATAGCCGAAATGGAAACCTATATGGATGCTTTGAGGAAAGAAGGAAATTCCATTGGTGCCAGAATAAATGTAATTGCCAGCCATGTTCCACCGGGTTTGGGCGAACCCATTTTTGATCGGCTGGATGCTGAGCTTGCACACAGCCTAATGAGTATTAACGCCGTCAAAGGTGTAGAAATTGGCGGTGGTTTTGAATGCATTGATAGTAAAGGCACTTATTTTAGGGATGAAATAACTCCCGACGGCTTTTTAAGTAATCATGCTGGAGGAATTTTAGGCGGAATTTCTACCGGTCAGGATGTAGTGGCTAGTATTGCTTTAAAACCAACATCCAGCTTGCGTTTACCAGGAAAAAGCATTAACACTAAAGGCGAAGCTATTGACGTGGTAACCGAAGGCCGTCATGATCCCTGTGTAGGCATTATAGCAACACCCATTGCCGAAGCCATGATGGCGATTACTATTATGGATCATTTATTGCGCCATCGAGCACAAAATATAGACGTGGATTCGGGCTTGCCTTTTTTGCGTTAATGGGTCTTTCCATATCATAGGTTGAGAATTCATTCTATGGAGCCAGGATTTAATAACCTCCAGCTTTTGACTTGCTTTTAACGTCACAGGAGTCCCCATAAAATGGTTGCGTAGCCCTGCTATGCGCTCATTTTATGGGGACTCCTGTGAACTCAAAATTCTGCGCCAAAGTTCTGGAACTTATTAAACCCTCGCTCCTTAGTATTTGTAAAAACGGTACAATATTACAATGACAGTTCCATACTGGCGATTATCCAGTTTTTATTTCTTTTATTTTGCAACTTTAGGTGGGTTTCTGCCCTTTTGGAGTTTGTATCTGGAACATCTAAGCTTCAATGCACTAGAAATTGG
>CAZDMC010000054.1:0-9646 GCA_964506335.1 uncultured Methylomarinum sp.
TTATGATTAAGGTGAATGGATTACATGGAATATTAGCGACTAGTGCTGCACTAGCCCAGTACTTTCTTTATGGTTTTCAACAATTGCTCTGGATTAAACGGTTTGACAATCCAACCGGTTGCACCTGCCGCTTTTCCTGCTTGTTTTTTATCTACCCCTGATTCTGTTGTTAGCATTAACATTGGAATGAATTTATAATCGGGTAAGGCACGTAAATCGGCTATCAAAGTAATACCATCTTTATTGGGCATATTGACATCGGTGACTACACAATCAAATTTCTGAGATTTTGCCTTGTTTAATGCATCGACTCCATCAACAGCTTCAACTACCGTATAGCCAGCCCCTTTTAAGGTAAAAGCAACCATTTGTCGCATTGAGGCAGAATCATCAACTGCAAGTATACTTGCCACTTTTTTCTCCTTATAATACTTAAAAAAATTATATATAATTGATCATTTAAAACTGATTATAGCTCAACAAAAAATAAATTTACCCCAATAAAAAAGATATTTTTATTTCTATATCCCTTGAAATCATTGAACGATGCAACTTTATTGTATAATCAGACTCCTATCATTTTCCTTTTAAATTCGCCTACCTTTTTTCCTGAATGTCAAAATCCAGTTCTATTTCCCTTATTGCCCTATTATTTTGTATCTGTAATCTTTCTTTTGCCGTATTTCAGCCACCTATTACAGAAGATACTTATCTGGGGAAAGTGGAAGACTTTTGCCCTAAAGAATCAGTTGCTGCATGGCGACAATCACAGAAAATTGAAAATATTAACATTGCTGCATCACCGGTATGCGCCCCAGATAATCCATATAATATAGCCGCCTTTGTGAAAGGAACCAACAATATTTCTATGGGTACTTTAATGAACACACTGCTAGCCCCTGACGCCGTAATAAAAGGCAGAGATCTTGATGGTGATGGCGATCCTGATGAAATTCATATTCGACTTGAAGTGATTGAACTCAATGGCTTTTCACCCGATCAGGCAGATCCTGTCACGACTTATGATATTGCACCCGGTATTCGACCTGGTTTTTGGGCTTTTGCCCCTAAAAGCCGGGGTATGTCTAATAAAAGCGCAGAAACACTGGTCGCTAACCCTTTACTACGTATGCCCTCACCATCAATACGCGTTGAACAAGGCGACAAGGTATTGATTACTCTTGAAAATTCACATTATTTTCCACACAGTATTCATTTACATGGAGTCGACCACCCTTTTTTAACCGAAAGTGGGGAAGGTAATGATGGCGTGCCACAAACCAGTAACAAGCTACTCATGCCTGGCAAGCAGTTTACTTATGAGGCCACACCCAGACAACCCGGCACTATGGTTTACCATTGTCATGTTCAGGCGCATACGCATATTATGATGGGGCTTATTGGCATGTTTATCGTGGAAGAAAACCGACCTAATAACTGGGTGCAAACATTTAATGTCGGGGCTGGTTTTGTGCGGCATTCTTCAGTCGCTGTGTCCGAAAAATATAGCCAGGAATACGACTTGCAATATCAGGATATTGATAGAGAACTACATAATATTATTCAAACCGCTAATGATTCAAGACTTCTAGCCAAGGCATTTAACCGTGATTACAACATAACAGAAAGAGTCCCTGATTATTTTATTTTAAACGGTCGTTCATTTCCTTTTACCTTGAGAGAGTCATTAATTGTGGTTAAACCCGATGAAAAAATAAAATTACGGGTTTTTAATGCCGGGGAACAATTGCTTGCTTTACACATGCACGGATTCAAACCCACCTCTACCCATCTGGATGGTGTGGAACTGAGACCTGAAGCACGAATCCAGCGTGATGTTTTTACTTTAGGACCTGCCCAACGTGTTGACCTGGAATTATATGCGCATAATGATGGGCTTAATAATATGGGTGCCGGTATCTGGACTTTTCATGACCATAATGAAATGGGCGTAACCACTGATGGAATCTATCCGGGGGGGCATATTAGCAGTGTTGTTTTTGAATCATTTCTAGGTAAGAATGGTATGCCAAAATTACAAGGCGTTGATATCACTCCATTCTTTACCTCGGAATTCTATAAAAAACAGTACCCTGTATGGACTTTATCGGATGACAAAAAACATTATGGTGAGGCTTTTATAGCTACTGATAAAGACAAAGAGGTCATTGATGAACAATCCACAGACTGGAAACAAATGCTCATTCTGTTAGCCCAGTTAATACTATTGATAGCCACTTTCATGTTAATCAAAAGAAACACCTGGAAATCCAATAATGCATAAAAAACCTTTAAAATCATTATCCACAGGGACTTTAGTTGCACTCGGTTTAAGCATCAGTAACTTATATGCTGCTGACACTGATAATTCTTTAGAAATTAAAACACCTCCTCATAGCCATCATAATACAGATAAAAAATCATCAGAAGGCATGTGTGGCGGTGGTATGAGAATGGATATGCAAGGCATGGTAATGAATGAAAACAAAGATAATATCCCTAAAGATTGCGCTGAAATCTCAGAAGAAATCACCTTGGAAGTCAAAGCCGGTGTTAAATATTCCGCGCCCTATCCGGGCAATGTTTTTGGATTAGATAATCATCAATGGCATGCTAAACCTTGTGCTCGTATAACCGTTAAATTCACTAATGAAGATGAAATCAGACACCAGTGGATGCTGCATGGTTTACCCCGTTATCTTTATCCTGGCGGCATGTTTCATATTGAAGCCAATGGTCTGACCACAAAAACCGGGACATTTATTGTGCCCGGCAGTCATTATACCTATCTAGTACATTGCGATATTGCTCAACACATGGAAAAAGGCATGAAAGCTCAACTGGTTGTGGGTAAGGGTCGAAAAGATTTGGCCAGTATTCCAGGAATAAGTGATCCGAAATTTGCGGATACTTATCCTACGCAATCTTCTACGGCCAAATCTACCTTTACCAGTGAGAATATTGAATGATGTGTGCGTGGAAAAATAAAATGTTTTTCAACTTTTCGCTTATTCAACCTACACAATCAAGCTTTGTTTATTCATCTGAATAGCCTCCCTGCTCATCCTCCTTTGCCTCAAGCAGAACTACTTCTTGATCGTTAACAAATAAAATATGCAGAATCGCCCCTGCGATGAATCCGCCTACATGTTCCCACCAGGCCACATCGACTACCACACCATCAAACAGTATTGAGGAAGTGGCATTTTGAAATTGTATAATGGCCCAGAAACCTAAAAAAGCAATAGCGGGTAATTGAAAAAAGATGGGCAGAAAAAGCAAAGGTAACCAGATAACCACTCTGGCAAATGGATACAACACCAGATAAGCGCCTAAAATACTGGCAATTGCACCGGATGCACCTACTACCGGAATGACTAGTTCCGAGTCAAAATACCACTGTACATAGCCCGCTATTAAACCGCATGTTAGATAAAATACCAGAAATTTAGCATGTCCCATTCTATCTTCAATACTATTCCCAAAAATAAACAGAAACCACATATTGATAATCAGGTGAAACCAGCCACCATGCAGGAACATACTGGTAAAAAACGACAAATGATAATCGGGGGGTAATCCAAAAGAAGCGGCCCATTGTGGGTTTGAATAGCGAATGGGTACCATGCCATAAAAATAAGTCAGCTGTCTTTGTATTTCATGGGGCATCGTTTTCATCACCAGAAAAACGACGGTACAAATCGCCATAATACTCCAGCACACATAGGGTTTTTTGTTACAGGGGATATTGTCTCTAATGGGGATCATATATTCTATGTTTTATAAAATTGATTTTGCAAGGTTATCGCCGGGTTCCGCTACGCCACTTTATTGAATTGACATAGTAACCCTACATTCGTTCATCCCAGGCTTTATCTAATCGCTTGGCTGAAATGGGGTAAGCTGTTTTTAGTTGTTGCGCGAACAACGACACTCTTAGCTCTTCCAGATCCCAGCGAAACTTATCCTGCTCGGGAATAACCGACTGTTTTTTTGATTTTTTTCCAATTTCTGACCAAAATCGTTTCCAGTATCGGTTCAAAATTTGCATATTTTGTCGATCATCTTTTTGCTTGTCTAAACGATACTCAATGGCTTTTAAATAACGAGGGATTGATTTAAGCTGCTGGTAAGGGGTATATCGAATAAACCCTGCATACACCAGACAATTCATTTGCTCTGTAATATCGTCAGATAAGTCCCGGACAATACTGGGCTGACTCAATCTGTTTTTAATGTCACTGACCCTGTCCATAATATCAACCACAATTTTGCCAATATCATTAGCAAAGCCCACCATATATTGCATGTTATTTTTAAGACTGTCTTCAAACTGTATCTGCGAACGAATATCACCTTCCTGAAGAAAAACAGCGGCTATTATATTAAACAGAATATCTTCTCTAAAGCTTTCTCCTGCTCTGTTTTTTATATAGGCATGCGCCGATAATCTATTATAATTTAATTCGACTACATGTGATTTGGGTAAATTTCTGATCACATATTTAGCTTCTTTTTTAGTCAGACATTGAAACAGCCTGACTAAACCTGCAAAATGTGCATACTGCGCTTTCATACGTGTATCAAATATACGCACACCCACTGCATCGCCTTCATCAATAATGGCCGGATAGCCTACAAAAGACTGGCCTTTTTGGATAAATTCATAGGCTACTGGCAAATCATCAAAGACCCATTGGATACAGCCTGTGTAATTTAATTCATCCGCCGCTATTTCATTAAAACTATCACCGGCTTTCTGCGTGTATTTATCCTGTAAGGCTTTTAAATTTCGTCCATAACTTAAAGAATGTCCTTTATCGTCCACGATTCTATAATTCATTCGCAAATGATCGGTCAGACTTTCTGTATTCCACTGTGTTAATGGAATGGCTTCTCCGGTTAATTTTCGTAACCGCATACCCAACCAGTCATACAATGAGCCTTTCATTTCCGGTTCTATTTCTAAACAGGCTTGTGCTGTCTGTGGCACGGGAACAAAATGTTTGCGCAGTTGTTTGGGTAATGCCTTTATCAAGGCATTGACTTTTTCTTCTAGCAAACCGGGAACTAGCCATTCAAAAGGCTGAGTAGACACTTGATTGAGCTGATGAACGGGAATAATTGCTGTTACGCCGTCTTCATCATGTCCGGGTTCAAAACGGTACTGTAATTCTATGGATAAATTGCCCACATTTTTGTGATCTGGATAATCCCAGTCACTAATATGTTCATCCTCCTCACGCGTTAAATCCTCTTTAGTTAAAAACAGGATTTTCGGTGACTCTTTTTCAACAGTTTTGCGCCATTTATCTAAAGTAATGCCATTAACGACCTGATCCGGTAGTTTATGATCATAAAACTGATAAAGCCATTCTTCATCTTCAATCAAATCAACCCGTCTTCCCTTGTGCTGAATAGTACCTACCTCTTCTAATAAACTTTTATTGGCTTTAAAAAAAGGCGCATTGCTATGATAATCCTGAGCTACCAGTCCACAACGAATAAAAATTTCTCTCGCCGCTTTGGGGTCAACCCGTTCATAAGGAATTTTTCTTTTCGGCTGTAAGGTCAAGCCATATAATATAGTGCGTTCATAAATAGCACTGCGCCCTGCTTTCTTTTCCCAATGCGGCTCATAATAACTGGACTTCACCAAATGTTGAGCGCACTGTTCTATCCAGGCCGGTTCTATTTTTGCAACCGTTCGCGCATATACTTTTGATGTTTCTACCTGTTCAGCTGCCATAATCCATTTCGGCCGGGCTTTATACTGACCAGAGCCTGGAAAGATAAAAAATTTAAGATTTCTGGCACCTAAGTATTGATATTGTTCATGCCGAAAACCTATATTAGATAATAATCCCGGTAATAAGGCGCAATGAATGGCTTCATAATTTGCCTCAGTGCTATTCGGTTTAAACTTTAGCTCCCCTTTTACCACCTGCATAATCTGGGCGTGAATATCAAACCACTCGCGCATCCGGATATAAGATAAAAACTGAGCTTTGCAATATTTCCTCAGTCGGTTATTGGATAGATTTTTTTTCTGCGTTTCAAAGATATTCCAGATATTTAAAATCGTTAAAAAATCAGAATCATCACTTTTAAATTCAGCATGTTTACTATCTGCCTGCTGCATTTTATCGGCTGGCTTTTCGCGAGGGTCTTGTATGCTCAGTGCCGATACAATAATCGCTACTTCTGACAAACAATTCAGCTTATTTGCTGCCAATAACATTCTGGCTAATTTAGGATCAGTAGGGATTTTTGCTAACTGTCCTCCTATCGCAGTCAATTTTCCTTCCTTGTCTAAGGCATTGACTTCATGTAAAGAATTTTTACCATCCCGAATCATTTTATCTTCGGGGGGTTCTAGAAAAGGAAAATCCTCAATATCACCCAGCTTTAAAGCAGTCATTTGCAAAATAACAGCAGACAAATTGGTGCGTAAAATTTCCGGTTCGGTAAATTCAGGCCGTGCCAGATAATCCTCTTCAGAATACAAGCGGATACAAATGCCATCAGCTACGCGTCCACAACGCCCTGCCCTTTGGTTGGCACTGGCCTGTGAGATTTTTTCTATCGGTAAACGCTGAATTTTACTACGATGACTGTATCTGCTGATTCGTGCATGACCAATATCAATCACACTTCTTATCCCAGGCACAGTTAATGAAGTTTCTGCCACATTGGTCGCCAGCACAATACGCATTTTACCTTTGGGTTTAAATACTCTTTGTTGTTCGCTAACACTGAGTTTTGAATATAAAGGTAGAATTTCGCAGTTTTTTGGATTATGTTTTCTTAGTGATTCAGTGGTTTCCCTGATTTCTCTTTCTCCATTTAGAAAAATAAGAATATCGCCGGCAATATCCCTGTGCAATTCATCCACCGCATCAACAATAGCCTGTTGTAAATCGGCCGCAGTTTCATCATCCTCTTCAATTAATTCAATCGGTCTATAACGCATTTCTACAGGAAATGTACGCCCGGAAACATTAATAATCGGTGCATTATTAAAATGCCTGGAAAAGCGTTCGGGATCAATCGTGGCAGAAGTAATGATTAATTTTAAGTCAGGACGCCTGGGCAATAACCAGCGCATATAGCCTAGTAAAAAATCAATATTTAAGCTGCGTTCATGGGCTTCATCAATAATAATGGTGTCATATTGATTTAAATAAGGATCATTTTGTGACTCGGCCAGCAAAATGCCGTCGGTCATTAGTTTAACCAGGGAATGCTCATGGGTTTTATCGTGAAAACGAATTTTATAGCCAACGGACTGTCCTGTTTTCTGTCCTAATTCTTCTGCTATTCTATCCGCGACAGTACGCGCTGCAATTCGTCTGGGCTGGGTATGACCTATAAAACCAGCCACACCACGGCCGATTTCTAAACAAATTTTAGGGATTTGCGTGGTTTTACCGGAACCGGTTTCTCCACAAAGAATTAACACCTGATTTTGCCGAATTAAATCGGCAATTTCCTGCTTTTTTTCAGTCACTGGCAAATCAGGGTAATTAATGACAGGAATGCTGTTTTTACGCTGATTACGCTTGCTAATAGAGGATTCTATTTTCTGGGATAAGGTGGTCAGTTTAGGCTCAAGATGCTGGTCTTTTTTAGTATTATTGCGTAAACGATCTAATTCTCGCTTATACCGTTGTTTATCAATATTGAGGCAAGCATTCAATTGTTTTGAAAGCTGTTTAATTAGGTTAGAAGTGGTCATTAAAAGTGATTCAACAAATCTATATTCTATGATTTTGTTAGTCAAAAGTGAATAGTGGTAAGTCTATTAAGTTTAGATTCAGTCACAAATTGATTGTATATTTTTTTTTACCCAAATAGCCATGCTATAATTGATTCCAGTAATTGTTTGCTTTTTCAGTGTTTTATCTGTGTGTTCTAATCTACACCACAACAGTAAATAAATTTTCTAGTACTTCGTTACACTTGTATTGACGGGTAGTTTTTAATAGCCCTCTCTTGATGGGGAGGACTGGGTGCGGAAGAATCAAAACATTCTATTTTTCAAAATTTTATTTTAATCCCTTTATATTCAAACACTTAAATAATAAAGAGTAGGGAAATAATTTTAACCCTCCTCACCCAAATCCTCCCCAGCAAGGGAGGGCTTAATAGTTTATCTCCGTTATCATCCTTTAGTAATCAAATTTTATTCTATGTCATTTTCCTCATTAGGTCTTTCTAAATCTCTTCTTCGTGCCGTTGCAGAAAAGGGTTATTCCACGCCATACCCTATCCAGCTTGAAGCAATTCCTGCCGTGCTATCTGGAAAAGATGTTATGGCTGCCGCTCAGACAGGAACTGGGAAAACAGCTGGTTTTACCCTGCCTTTGTTGCATCGCCTTGAGAAAGGTAATAAAGTTAAATCAAATCATATTCGTGCTTTGGTATTAACACCTACTCGCGAATTGGCCGCACAAGTTGCGGACAGTGTGGCTACTTATGGCAAATATATGTCGTTAAAATCTGCGGTAGTTTTTGGTGGTGTTAAAATTAATCCGCAAATGCGTAAACTCAATGAAGGCGTTGATGTACTAGTCGCAACACCAGGGCGACTTATTGATCTATACAATCAAAATGCCGTAAAATTTTCACAAGTGGAAATCCTGGTGCTTGATGAAGCGGATCGAATGCTCGATATGGGGTTTATTAGGGATATTAAAAAACTCCTTGCCTTATTACCTAAATCTCGGCAAAACCTGTTATTTTCTGCCACCTTTTCAAATGATATTCGTAAACTGACCGATAAATTACTGAATAATCCACTGCAAATAGAGGTAAATCCCAGAAATGCGACAGCACAAAACATAAAACAATCTATTTACGAAGTGGATAAAAGCAAAAAAACAGCATTACTAAGTCACTTGATTCGTAATAATAACTGGGATCAGGTACTGGTATTTACTCGAACTAAGCATGGTGCTAATCGGCTGACTCAAAAGCTGCAAAAGGATGATATTACAGCGGTAGCAATTCACGGTAACAAAAGCCAAGGTGCACGGACTCGGGCACTGGCTGAATTCAAGTCCAGCAAGATCCAGGTATTAGTCGCTACCGATATTGCTGCAAGAGGTATTGATATTATTGAATTACCTCATGTAGTGAATTTTGAACTGCCTAATGTTGCTGAAGATTATGTACATCGCATAGGGCGTACAGGTCGTGCAGGTTTAGGCGGAGAGGCTATATCGCTGGTGAGTGCGGATGAAGTTAAATTGCTTGCCGGAATAGAAAAGCTGATTCGCCAAACGCTGGTACGTGAAGTTGAAACAGGCTACATTCCTGATCATACTGTACCATTAACGCAATTAAAAGACCGTTCAAGTAATCCTGAGAAACCCAAAAAAGCCAAGCAAAAGGTTGGAAGCCGAAGGAAGCGTTTTAATACAATCAAAACAAAACAATCAGATAAGTTGGGTGACGCAGGGAGAAACCAGATAAAAAGAAAACGTAATATTTCTCAATCAAGCGTATAAATAGAACAATATAATCAAAAAATTTAAAGTCAGTTGTAAAAAATGCAAGCATTTTTATGGGTTAATTTGACAAAAAATATATAATCCTAGAAAAATCAGTTGATCACGGATTTTGTGGAAAATCTGGGCGAAAA
>CAZDMC010000055.1:0-9536 GCA_964506335.1 uncultured Methylomarinum sp.
TTAATTAATATTACGCAATTAAGCGACTATAATCCTGAAAACAACAAGCCGGATTTTGTTGTTTGTGGGCTGGATAGAAAATTAACCTGGGAAAAAATGGCTATTGCCAGCTTATACCTTGGTGCAGGCGCACAATTTGTTGCGACCAATGCAGATACTTCGCTACCCATGGAATTAGGTATAGTACCTGGAAATGGTTCTACGCTGGCCGGATTACAAGCTGTCACTAATATTCGCCCGACTGTAATAGGAAAACCACAGACCATTATGTATCAGCAAGCCATTAAGTTTCTAGGCCAGGCAAAAGAAAATACGGTTGCTATAGGTGACCGTCTGGATACCGATATTTTGGGTGCGGTCAACACCGGCATTCGTAGCATGATGGTTTTAACGGGAATTTCTAATGAAAATGATATTAGTAAAATTAATTACCAGCCGACCTGGGTGATGGATAATCTGTCGGCAATTACTGATGCCTTACAAACTAAAAACTGAGTTAAAAAACATCTTTTAATTTTTAATGTAGAAAATACCCCACCCAAACACACTGTGTGTTTGGGTGGGGTATTCTCAAGCATGAAGAGTCTATATACTGGTATAATGCCTCGTTTAATTTATAAAACTGGATAATATTTTTATGATTCAAGGTAGTATCGTTGCTTTAGTCACACCTATGAAAAACGATGGTGCTGTAGACAAGGAGAATCTAAAAAAATTGGTAGAATACCATATTGAGCAAGGCTCAGATGCTATTGTTGCCATGGGCACTACAGGTGAGTCTGCAACACTTGATGAAGATGAACATTGTGATGTTATAAAGTGTATTGTGGATTATGTGGCTGGCAGAATTCCGGTGATTGCCGGAACAGGGGCCAATTCAACAACTGAGGCCATTTTGTTAACTCGCCGAGCCAAAGAAGTCGGTGCAAATGCCTGTTTACTGGTGACACCCTATTATAATAAACCCACTCAGGAAGGCCTTTTTCAACATTATAAAGTGATTGCTGAAGCTGTTGATATTCCACAAATTTTATATAATGTACCGGGGCGTACTGCCTGTGATATGTTGCCAGAAACCATTGGCCGTCTTGCTAATATAGACAATATTGTCGGCGTTAAAGAAGCTACGGGTGAATTGGATAGGCTCACACTTATTCGTGATTTATGCGGAGCTGATTTTGCCATCTATTCAGGAGATGATGCAACGAGCTGTGAATTTTGTTTGTTAGGGGGTAATGGCTCTATTACAGTAACAGGAAATGTTGCACCCAAAAAGGTTCACGAAATGATTCAGGCTGCGCTAGAGAAGAATAGAGACCTGGCTGAATCTATTGATTCAAAATTATTAGCTTTACATGAGCATTTGTTTATTCAGTCCAATCCCATTCCTGTTAAATGGGCTGTCGCTGAAATGGGTTTAATTGGAAAAGGCATTCGCCTACCCTTAACCTGGCTGACAGAAGATTGTTTTGATACAGTACGAAGTGCATTACAACAAGCTGAAGTTATTTAATACGATGAAGTTTAATCTATTTAAGCATTTAAGCCAACTCGCAAGAAATAACCCACCAGATTGCGCAGGATTTTTGTTTGTCTTCGAGGCACAACGTAGGGCGCATAGCTGGCTATGTAACCGGAGTTGTAACGCGCAAGACAGACAAAAAGACAAGCAAGGTGGTGGGTTATTTATTGCGAGTTGGCTAACTATTGCATTGTTAGTCCTTAGTGTTTCTGCCTGCGGTCGTGTTAAAAGTTATTTCCCCGATAAGACCAAAGATTATCAGTTCACTTCAGAAATTCCAGAGCTCAAAGTGCCTGCTGATCTTTCTAGTCATACCACATCAACTAACACTGAGATCAGCGCTAATTATCCCACTCAATCAAAGCCTCAACCTGTAGAAACGGTTAATGCAGAAACTACAGAAAAAAAAGCAGATGACATTTATGTTGAGCTGATTGAGTATTCAGGTGGTGCAACACGGATACGCATTGAAGATAATATGGAAAAAATATGGCGAACAGTAGGAAAAGCATTAAGTCGTCATTCTATTGAAATCATAGATAGAAATGAACTGGATAGAGTCTATTTTGTACAATATGATGCCAATTTTGAAAAAGTCAAAGATGATTCGCTCTGGGATGAGGTTATTTTTATTTTTGGTTCCGACCCCGCTCGAGAAGAGGAGTTTAGAATTAAACTGGTTGAATATGGCGGTTTTATCGAAATCATCGTGCTCAATAATAACGATATTCCATTATCAACAGGGAATGGCTTGAAATTATTAAAATTACTCTTCAAAACTATAAGGCAAGATTTAGGCAACTGGAAATAAATAACTCACACATTTTACCAAGGATTTTTGTTTGTATTCGATCTTGTTGCGCAGTGCGCATAGCAAGCTAATCTGAACGAGTGCAACAACGCAGATGACCTTTTATCGGCTCTTTATATCTCTGTCACTTGTAGCCAGCAAACATATCAGGCTTCAGGCATTATTTAATTCTTTTCAGATTTGGTTTCTGACAATTTTCACACTTATCTAAAATTCCATGCTATCAATTCGCGGAACTTCAGCTCTTTCCGATTATAGGCTCAAACAGTTCATAAAAGATCTGAAAAAAATAGACCCTGCAATTCAAACAGTATCAGCCTGTTTTGTACATTTTGTTGATGCTGAAAAAAAATTGACCCGGCAAGAAATAGAACAGCTCATCCAATTGACAACTTATGGTTATTCAGCCCCTGATTTAATAGTAAAAGGGCATAAATTTCTGGTGGTTCCTCGTCCTGGCACTATTTCTCCCTGGTCAAGTAAAGCCAGCGAAATTATTGAACGATGTGGTTTATCAGTGGTTAAACGCATTGAGCGAGGGATAGAATATATTATTTCAAGTAATAGTGAGATAGATACAGCACTTAAAGCTAAAATAAAAGCTTTGATTCACGACCGCATGACGCAAACTGTTTTTGAGGATGAAAAACAACTGGATTTATTTATTCAGCATGAACCACAAGTTTTAAAAACCATTGCTGTTTGCCAGCAAGGTCGTGAGGCATTGATTCATGCTAATACAGAATTAGGCCTGGCATTATCCAATGATGAAATTGATTATTTGACCACAAGTTTTCAAGAGTTGGGAAGAAACCCCACGGATGTCGAATTAATGATGTTTGCCCAGGCAAATTCAGAACATTGTCGGCATAAAATTTTTAATGCCAGCTGGACGATTGATAGCGAAGAGCAGGCTAAGTCCTTATTCAGCATGATTCGTAATACCGCAGAACAAAATCCACAAGGTATTCTATCTGCCTATAGTGATAACGCCTCTGTTGCAGAAGGTTCATTGGCTGAGGTATTCATTCGCGATCCACTAAGCGGCGAATATAATTATACAGAGGAATATGCCCATTTATTGATGAAAGTGGAAACCCATAATCATCCGACCGCAATTTCTCCTTATCCGGGAGCTGCAACGGGTTCAGGCGGTGAGATTCGTGATGAAGGGGCAACAGGCAGAGGTTCTGCCACCAAAGCAGGGCTTACCGGTTTTACCGTATCCCATCTTAAAATCCCGGGGTTTGAACAACCCTGGGAAGAAGATTACGGCAAACCAGAACGTATAGCCTCTGCTTTGGATATTATGCTGGAAGGCCCTATTGGCGGTGCTGCCTTTAATAACGAATTCGGGCGACCTAATATTGCCGGTTATTTTCGCAGTTTTGAACAGAAAACAGTCAAAGAAAATGAATATAGGGGCTATCACAAACCCATAATGATAGCCGGTGGTATGGGTAATATTCGGCCTATGCTGGTCGATAAACACAAAATTCCGGCAGGCTCGCTGATTATTATATTGGGCGGCCCTGCCATGTTGATTGGCCTGGGAGGTAGTGCTGCTTCTTCACAAACATCCGGCGAAAGTGCCGCTGAACTGGATTTTGCCTCGGTACAACGTGAAAATCCGGAAATGGAACGACGTTGTCAGGAAGTGATTAATCATTGTAATGCGCTGGGTGACAACACACCTATTATTTCCATTCATGATATTGGGGCAGGGGGCTTATCCAATGCAGTCCCTGAAATTATTCATGATTGCCAGCAAGGTGGCCGGTTTAATTTAAGAGCGATTAATAATGCCGATAAAGGCATGTCGCCCATGCAAATCTGGTGCAATGAAGCGCAAGAGCGTTATGTGATTGCCATAGCCCCGGAGTCCTTAGCTTTATTCAAATCATTTTGTGAGCGTGAACATTGTTTATATGCGGTGATTGGTGAAGCAACCAATGCAGAACATTTAATACTGAGTGATGAATGGCTAGGCGGTAATCCGGTTGATATTCCCATGTCCGTTTTATTTGGAAAATCACCCAAAATACATAAAGCGGTTCAACATAAAACGCCTGACTTAAACCCGTTAGATATAAGCGGTATTGATTTATCTGAAGCCGTTAACCGAGTTTTAGCCTTTCCAGCTGTCGCGGATAAAAGCTTTCTGATTCATATTGGCGACCGTTCTGTAACAGGGCTGGTGGCTCGCGACCAAATGGTGGGTCGCTGGCAAATTCCAGTAGCCGATGTTGCAGTAACAGCTTCTAGTTTTCGTGGCTTTACGGGTGAAGCGATGGCGATGGGAGAAAGAACACCACTGGCATTGATTAATGCACCTGCTTCGGGGCGTATGGCGATTGCAGAATCGTTGACTAATCTGGCAGCAGCCCGTATTGAATCATTGAATAAAGTAAAAATTTCAGCAAACTGGATGGCGGCCTGTGGCAGTGAAGGCGAAGATGCCGCTTTATTTGATACCGTTAAAACAGTAGGTATGGACGTGTGTCCAGCATTGGGTATTGCTATTCCTGTGGGTAAAGATTCCTTGTCAATGAAAACGGTATGGAATGAGCAGGGCAAAGATAAAATAATGACATCCCCCTTATCATTAATTATTACCGCCTTTGCTCCGGTTATAGATATTAAAAAAACTTTAACGCCTGAATTAAAAGCCGAGGACAGTACTTTAATTTTGCTGGATTTAGGCGCAGGAAAAAATCGCTTAGGCGGTTCTGTGTTAGCACAGAGCTATAATCAATTAGGCGATGAAGCACCTGACCTGGATGATGTTAATAATTTTAAAGTGTTTTTTGATGCCATTCAGACGCTAAACACTGAAGATAAATTACTGGCCTATCATGATCGCTCGGATGGTGGTTTGTTAGCGACACTGGCTGAAATGATGTTTGCAGGTCGTCAGGGTATAGACATTAAATTGGATTGTTTATTTGAAGATAAAGTTGATCAGCAAGCTATTCTAGCCGCCTTGTTTAATGAAGAACTGGGTGCTGTTATTCAGGTCAAACAAGCAGCTGTTGAAAGTGTACTGGCTTTTTTGAATAACACTGGCCTATCGCATTGTGTGCATTTAATAGGGCAGGTGGTTGCTCATCAGCAATTAACCATTCAGCTTCAAGATGAAATCATTTACTTTTCTGACCGCGCCAGTTTGCAGCAAACATGGTCAGAAGTCAGTTATCAGATGCAAGCATTACGGGATAATCCCGATTGCGCTCAACAGCAATTTGAGCAAATTAGCGATGATAACGATCCGGGTTTATCTGCTGCACTGAGTTTTGATGTTTCGGAAGATATTACAACTCAAATTGATATTGCTAAACGACCTAAAGTAGCCATATTAAGAGAGCAGGGTGTTAATGGCCATGTTGAAATGGCGGCTGCATTTGATCGTGCCGGATTTACCGCCATCGATGTACACATGAGTGATATTATTCATGGTAGAGTGACCTTAAACGATTTTGTCGGATTGATTGCCTGTGGTGGTTTTTCCTATGGTGATGTGCTGGGTGCAGGGGGTGGATGGGCTAAATCTGTTTTGTTTAATGCTAAAGCTCGTGAGCAATTTTCTGCATTTTTCCAGCGTCAAGATACATTTGGCTTAGGGGTTTGTAATGGTTGCCAAATGATGTCGGGTTTAAAAGAAATTATTCCCGGAGCAGAGCATTGGCCGGCATTTAAAACTAATATTTCGGAGCAATTTGAAGCCCGTGTCGCTATGGTTAAAATTCAGCCATCGCCTTCTATTTTCCTGCAAGGTATGGAAGACTCTCTGTTGCCCGTAGTCATCGCACATGGCGAAGGGAGAGCAGAATTTGAAAATAATATGGATAAGGCTCGGATAGCGTTAACTTATGTCGATAATTATGGTGAAATCACTACAGATTTTCCGGCTAATCCTAATGGTTCGCCCCTGGGAATTACCGGGCTCACTAATAGTGATGGTCGATTTACCATTATGATGCCGCATCCTGAGCGTTGTTTTAGAACCATTCAAAACTCATGGTCACCTGATGACTGGAAAGAGGATGGGGCATGGATGAGAATGTTTAGAAACGCCAGAGTCTGGGTAGGTTAAAAATATGAATTTCAAAACAATAGAAGCCTATGTAGGCAATACACCATTAGTCAGATTACAACGATTAGTGGGTAAAACCAGCAATACTATTCTGGTAAAACTAGAGGGCAATAACCCCGCAGGTTCAGTTAAAGATCGTCCGGCTTTAAGTATGATTAAACATGCAGAGTTACGCGGTGAAATAAAACCCGGCGACAGTCTGATTGAAGCGACCAGTGGCAATACCGGCATTGCATTAGCCATGGTTTCTGCCATTAAAGGCTATAAAATGACCTTGATTATGCCCGATAATATGAGTGCTGAACGCCTTGCATCCATGAAAGCCTATGGTGCAGAAATTATTCTGACACCTGCTGCCAAGAGCATGGAGGGCGCCATTGATTTGTCCAGAAAAATGCAGTCAGAGGGTAAAGGCCGTATTCTGGATCAATTCTCTAACCCGGATAATCCTCGCGCACATTATGAAGGCACTGGCCCGGAAATTTGGCGAGATACAGATGGAAAGGTGACTCATTTTGTCAGTGCAATGGGAACGACAGGAACAATTGTAGGCACTTCAAAATATTTGAAAGAGCAAAATTCTGATATTCAGATAGTGGGCGTTCAACCCGAAGGAAAATCCAAAATACCAGGGATAAGACGCTGGCCAAAAGAATACATGCCTAAAATTTATACCGGTAAAAATATTGACCGGATTATTGATGTGGGTCAACTTTCAGCTGAGAACACCACGCGTGACCTTGCCGCCAAAGAGGGGCTGTTTGCTGGTGTTTCCTCGGGTGGGGCAGTTTCTGCTGCTTTGCGATTATCACAAGAACTGGAAAATGCAGTCATTGTAGTTATTATCTGTGACCGAGGTGACCGCTATCTTTCAACCGGTGTTTTCCCTGATTAAAACTGATAATAATAGAAAGTGCTTAAGGCACTGTTTATTTAGTTTACTGTTATTTACACAAGCGACCATAGCTATTGAAACGGTTTCAATAGCCGTAGAGAATATCAATACCAAAGATTGGCAATTATCAGGGCTCAGTCTTTCCTTGTCAGATATCCATCAAGAAACTCAGCAACTGGTCTTATTAATCGACCAATTATTATTAACCGAGTCACTCCCTGATCCATCAAATCAAGCTCCAATAATACCAGAACTGTCATTTATTGATATTAAATGTCATCACTTTAGCTGGCAAGACCAACGCGTTAATTGTCAGGCAGGCACAGCAAAACTAAAATCGGCTCGTTTCCAGTCACACTCTTTTGGTTTTTCTTTTTTAATCACAGAAACATACAGTCAGGTTTCCATTCAAAAACTCAAGCTGGCCAAAGGATATTTGTCATTAACAGCGAAAGAGCAGGGCGGTCAATGGTCGATAAGTCTTAATTCCAAAGAGATAGATCTTCAAACACTGTATTCATTTTTACCAGCGGAACAGCAGGCGATTTTTGAAATTAATAAGGGCAAAATGAAAGCTGAAGCCCAATTATCAGGCACCGAAAAGGGTATAAATAAGGTAAATATTAATAGTGTTTTTACAAACTTAATGTTACAGGCTGATGAAGGTAATATTGCCACAGAATCATTAACGCTTGCGTTCAAATTACAGGCAAAAAAAAATCGTGGCGATTGGACATGGTTTAATAAAAATCAATTAACACAAGGTGAACTCTATGTAGACCCGGTTTATCTCACCTTGAAAAATCAAACCTTGATTCTCGATACTGAGGGAGTAATGAACAAGCAAGATGAATTTTATTTTCGCAGTGTCCAATTCAAACATCCAGAAGTGATTGAATTGAACGCTGCCGGTAAAATCAGCCAATCGCCTGACTTAATCCTGAATGATGCACATATTGAACTAAAAACCAATAAATTACAGCCATTCTTCAGTCAATATATTGTTCCTTTTATAGAACAAACAGCAATGGATGGTATTAGCCTTAAAGGTTTACTTAAAGCAGAAATTAAGATTGATCAAAACAAAATTAAACAAGTAAAATTAAATATAGAGCATCTTTTGGTTGATGATCAGAAAAATCGATTTTCAATTAGCGATGCACAAACCGTCATTAATTGGTCTGTAGATTCTGCTTTTAGCACCCCTTCAAAATTTAGCTGGCAACAATTGCAAATCAAGGCCATACCCATTAATGCAGGTCATGTTGATTTTTTGGCAAAGGATAGCTCAATCAGCTTATTACATCCGAGTTCTATTTCCTTGCTGGGCGGTTTTTTTGATATTAAACGCTTTGACTGGGCGTATCAGAAAAATGATGACCCTAAGGTGTATTTTGAAGGAGGAATAAGGCATCTTTCTTTAGAGCAATTATCTACCGCTTTACAATGGCCACCCTTGGCGGGCGATATAAGCGGAGATATTCCAGGCGTTGTTTATGAAAACAAAACATTAAAAGTGGACGGTGGGCTACAAGTTAACTTATTTGGTGGCACTATCAAAATTAATAAATTAGCCTCCTCAGGGATGTTTAAAGACTTTTCCCGTTTTTATATGGATATGGAAATAGACAATCTTGACCTTAATGAAATAACCCAAAAATTTAAAGTAGGCAGTATGGAAGGTCGTGTTTCCGGTTTTATCAACAACTTGTATCTTGAAAACTGGCAGCCGGTTAATTTTTATGCCTGGATAGGCACGCCAGAAAATGATCAGTCCAGACATCGTATCAGTCAAAAAGCGGTGCAAAATATAGCCAGTATTGGTGGTGGCGGTGCAGCAGATATTATTTCTAAAGGGTTTTTACGGTTTTTTGATAGTTTTGGCTATGATAAATTAGGCTTCGGTTGTTATCTCAATCAGGGTGTTTGTCAATTAATGGGCGTTGAAGCCGCTGAACAAGGCTATTACATTATTAAAGGCAGTGGAATACCGAGAATTAATGTCATTGGATATAACCCACGCATGGACTGGAATGTATTAATGCAAAGGTTATCTCGCATTGTTATGACGGATGATGTTGTCATCGAATAAATTCTCAGGGATTTTTGCGTAAGATATAGAGAAGATTAGTATGACTAAATCGGCTTTTTTAATATGCTCAAGCACAAATGAGCAATAAATCACATCATATTTATTAGCATCCAGCTTAACCGT
>CAZDMC010000056.1:0-9507 GCA_964506335.1 uncultured Methylomarinum sp.
AAGACAGACAAAAAGACAAGCAAGGTGGTGGGTTATTTATTGCGAGTTGCCTTACCTAAAATGCTAAATCATTAACACTTAATATGGCTAATAAAATAGAGACAATAATCCCTGCAATCATGAAGCCCAGAGATATAATTAAAACCGGCTCCAGCAAAGCCAGCATTCTCTGGATGGATGTTCTTAGCTGTTTATCATAAATAGCGGCAATTCTTAATAACATTTCTTCCAGCTTGCCGGTTTCTTCACCCAGTTTCATCATTTGTAAAGCCATTTTCGGGAAAACAGCACTTTTTATCATGACCTCAGACATGCTTGTACCCTGTTTTAGTTCAGCTTCAGCTTCTGCTATATCCGTTGCAATCACACTATTACTGACTGTTTCCCTGGCTATACCTAAAGCCACCAGAATGGACACACCGTTTCCCAATAAAGTTCCTAATGTCCGACTTAAATTGGCAGTTTCCATATTGAGTATGACCTTGCCAAACAGCGGTGTTTTTAGAAAGCGTTTATCCCAGGTTTTTTTACTGACGGGGTTGGCTAATTGTACTTTCATATAGCCGGTGCAGCCTAATATGATAAGTACGATAGCCCACCAATAAGCTTGTAGAAAATCAGCTAAAGCCACCACAATTTGAGTGGGCACTGGAAGTTCTTTTCCGGCACTCTCAAACATTTCAGAAAACTGTGGCACCACAAAGGTCAGCATGACAAACAGTGAAATCAGCGACATAAATAATAAAATGGCTGGATAAATCAGTGCTGTACTGACGGTTGATTTTAATTCCTGACTGCGCTCCAGGTATTCTGACAATCGTTCTAATACTTCACTTAAACTACCACCGAGTTCACCTGCCCGAATCATGTTCAAATAGAATTTGGAAAAAACACCGCTTTGACTTTCCAGAGCTTCTGCTAAAGAAGCGCCTCCTTTTACTTTTTCCAATACACGATTAACCAGCTGGCTTAATCGCTCATTTTCTTCTGCTAATTCCGCTAATAGGTTTAATGATCTGTCTAGCGGCAAACCGGAACTCAATAAGGTGGCTAATTCACTGGTAAATATAGCAATTTCTTTCTGTGATAGCTTGTTGTTGTTTTTAGAGATATTAAACCCTAAAAAAGTAGGTGGTTTAGCAATCTCCACCCGAATAGGTATAAAACCTTCCTGTTGAAGTTGCATCACCAATGCTGCTTTATCCGCTGCTTCACGTTCGCCATTTTCCGTTTCTCCCTGATTACTAATGGCTTGATAGGAAAATAATGACACTTTATGAATCCGTTGTTACGCGTAATACTTCTTCCAGGGAAGTCAGACCTTGTAATGATTTAATCATACCATCTGAACTCATGGTCATCATGCCCGATGCTATTGCTTGTTTTTGAATTGCACCTGCTTCTTCATGTGCCATAATTTGCTTACGTACCTCGTCGGTCATTAGCAAAAATTCAATAATTGCAATCCGTCCTTTGTAACCGATTCCTCCACAAGCACTACAACCAACAGGTTTATACAGGGTAATTTCGCTATTTTCTGAAATTGAATCAGTAAATCGCTGTAATTGCATTTCTTCAATTAATGTTTCTGAGGCAATGTAACTTTCTTTACAGATCGGACATAATTTCCTGACCAGTCGCTGTGCTAAAATACCATTGACCGTCGAGCTTAATAAGTATTCTTCTAGCCCCATGTCCAGTAAGCGAGTAATACCTCCTGCGGCATCATTGGTATGCAATGTCGATAATACCAAATGGCCGGTTAATGCTGATTGAACGGCTATTCTTGCGGTTTCAATATCGCGCATTTCACCAATCATGATAATATCGGGATCTTGTCTGACAATGGAACGCAGTGCCGAGGCAAAAGTTAGTCCAATTTGTGGCTTGGCCTGAATTTGATTAACGCCTTCCAATTGATATTCAACCGGATCCTCAACGGTAATAATTTTGCGCTCCTGTGTGTTCAACTGTTTTAAGGCTGTGTACATGGTGGTCGATTTACCGCTTCCGGTAGGTCCTGTGACTAAAACAATGCCATGCGGTTTGCTCAGGGTATCAATAAACTGTTGTGCATGTTTTCCGGTTAAACCCAGCGTCTTAAAATCCAGCACGGTGGTTTCTTTATCCAGTAAACGGATAACCACACTTTCGCCATGCATGGTAGGTATCGTCGAAACTCTCAGATCCAGCTCCTTACCCAGCATTTGCAATTTTATTCGGCCATCCTGGGGCAATCTACGTTCTGCGATATTCAGCTTTGCCATGATTTTTATTCTGGAAAGCACGGCGGCTGTGGCAGAAACAGGCGGTGACTCAATATCTTGTAATACACCGTCAATACGTAATCTTATCTTTAGATTTTGTTCAAACGGTTCGATATGAATATCAGAAGCCTGCATTTCAACCGCTTTTTGCATAAACAAATTAACCATTTTAATGACCGGCGCTTCACTGGCTAAATCCTTTAAATGTTCCAGGTCTTCAGTCCCCAGTTCCGACACATCTAAATCATCTACTATTTGATCCATTTGTGATTTCCCCTCGCCATATTGAACTTCCAGTGCAGCGATAATTTCGGAAGTCAGACCAATTTTTGCGACAATCTGTTTTCCGGTGGCTAGTGCCAAAGCTTCAAGCTGAAACTGTTGCTCAGGGTCACTAAGAGCAACACATAATTGTTTTTCATTATGTTCTAAACCGATTACTTGATTATGCTTTAAAAAACGGACAGAAATGTCATTAGAAAAAGGAGATTCAACGGGGTAATCTTCGGGTTGAACAATCGCCAGCCCTGTACTTTCAGATAAAGCCCTGGCAATATCAAGTTCTGAACATAACCCTAGTTTAACCAGTAAATTGGGCAGTGACTTTTCCAGTGCAGTGGCCTGGACTCGCATGGCTTTGTTTAGATCCTGCTGTGATAGCTTTTCCTGACTCTGTAACTTTTCAAGGAATGCTTTATAAGGTATTTCATCCTGTTCAAGGGAGTTAGACTCAGCCATTATAGATTACTCCAGTTTACTTATTAAAAGTTGCCAAACTTTTTCGGCCAGAATTTGCTTGCTATAAACCACCTCAAGTCCTGTTGTTTTTGTGTTCTGTTCCATTTGCATTTGGCTTATACAAATTTGTTGATCACCACAAGTCCCGGTATATTTTGGATAAGTATCAATATAAAGAGTAATACCCGGCACCGATAAGGCCGCAGCTAAATGAGCCAGCCCAGTATCTACTCCTACTACAGCAGATGCATTAGCCAATAAACCGGCAATATCCGTTAAATTCATTTTGGGTAATACATGGCAAAATTCACTGTTTTCTGCAATTTTCTCAGCTCTGGCTTTTTCCTGCTCATTTCCCCAGGGTAAATAAACTGTATAGTAATGACTGATGGCTAATTGAGTTAATGATTGCCACTGTGCCTGCGGCCATAATTTATTATCGGCACTGCTGCCATGTAAAAAAACCAGATAAGGTTTTACTGTGTCTTGCTCAATAAAACTTGAGGAAGATAAACCATAATCTAGCGTGTCTTCTTGAAATGAGTAGCCCAGCACTTTAGCAAATAACCACCGCACCCGTTCAATAGCATGTGCTTGCTTATTAATTACGTACTTATTGCTATAAAAAAAAGCCGCCAATGATTCTTTGCAAGAATTTGCACTCATGCCATGACATTCGCCTTTGGCTAAGGCAGTAACCCAGCCGCTTTTTATCAAGCCCTGAGCATCAATAATATAGTCATATTCAGCTTCCCTTATTGTCTCGACAAAATTCATCAGTTCGCCATTTTTAATACTATTTACCAGGTTCTTTCGCCAGCGTCTAACGGCAATAGGAATCACCTTGTTAACAGCTGGATGCCATAAGGGAATTTCAGCAAAACCTTCTTCTGCCACCCAGTCAAATTGAATATCAGGCAAGGCTTTTTTGGCATCAGTTACAGCAGGTAAGGTATGTATCAGGTCACCCATTGAAGACATTTTTACAATCAATACTTTCATAACGGGTCAATACTATCCAATACCCAATCGGGTGTTATATTGTTCAGGCAATCGGTATGACCCAAAGGGCATTCTCGTTTGAAACACGGTGAACAACTCAAATTCAGGGTGATTATTTTCGCCTTATCATTAAGCGGTGGCGTAAAGCTGGGGTCTGAGGAGCCATAAATTGCAATGATTTTTTTATCCAGCGCAGCGGCCACATGCATTAAGCCAGAATCATTAGTCACCACGGTATTTACTAAAGATAATAAATCAACCGCTTCGTCCATGCTTGTTTTACCCGTAAAATTGGTGCAAACATTCTGTGTTGCTGAGTTAATTTGTCCTGCAACGAGCACGTCTTTTTCGGAACCAAATAGCCAGACCTGCCAACCCTGCTCAATTTTTTTCCGTGCAACTTCAGCATAATGGGCAACCGGCCAACGCTTCGCTGGGCCATATTCTGCCCCCGGACACAGAGCTAGAATTTTATCGCTTAAATTTATCTTAAACTGCTTAGCGACTACCGCTTGTTTATCTTTATCTATCGCTAGTTTTGGAATAGGAAATTGTTCTGGAAAAATCGTATTTTTTGGCAAAGCAAGTGCCACAAAACGCTGAACCGTCATAGTTAACAGTTTTTTATTCAGCTTCCTGGCATCATTTAAAAGTCCCCAGCGACATTCACCCACATAACCTGTTCGCAGTGGAATATGGGCAAAAAAAGGAATCAGTGCTGATTTCCAGGAATTTGGTAATAATATGGCCTGATCATAATGCGAACTGCGAAGTCGTTTACCTAGCTCAAAGCGTGTTTTTAGTTCCAGCTTGCCATGTCCCAGAGGCATAGCAATGGCTTGTTCCACTTCGGGCATTCGATCCAGTAATGAAAAAGACCATTGCGGCGCCAGAACATCTATCTGACACTGAGGTTTTTGTTGCTTCAACGTCATAAATAGACTTTGTGCCATCACCATATCACCAACCCAGGAGGGGCCGGCGACTAGAATTTTTTCCATTTGTTTTGTCACTTTATAAAAAACTGAACTTTAAGAAACGTAGCTTAACCAGTCTTCATGATCTGTTTTACGCCCATGCACATAATCAAAATAAAGCGCCTGTAATTTCTCGGTAATAGGGCCTCGAACACCTGAACCAATGAGACGTTCATCATATTCTCTAATCGGCGTAACTTCTGCTGCTGAACCAGTAAAAAAAGCTTCATCAGCAACATAAACTTCATCACGCGAAATCCGTTTTTCAATGACTTCCAGGCCTTGTTCACGGGCAATAGTTAGTAAAGTATCCCGGGTAATTCCTTCCAGTGCCGAAGTGGTTTCAGGCGTATAAAGTTTACCATTACGCACAATAAACAAGTTTTCGCCACTGCCTTCTGCGACAAAACCTTCATGATCCAGTAATAAAGCCTCGTCATAACCTGTAGAAATAGCTTCCTGCAGGGCAAGAATAGAATTGATATAATTACCATTAGCCTTGGCTTTGCACATGGTGCTATTAACATGATTTCGGGTATAAGAGGAGGTTCTGATGCGAATCCCTTTTTCCATACTGTCATCTCCCAGATAAGTTCCCCATTCCCAGGCGGCAATCATGACATGAACTTTTAGGTTGTCTGCTCTTAGCCCCATGCCTTCCGAACCATAAAAACACATGCTACGAATATAGGCACTATTCAGTTGGTTTTTTGCAACCGCTTGACGATGTGCCTGATTAATCACCGCTTTATCAAAGGGAATTTTCATATTCAGAATATGCGCCGAACGAAATAGTCGGTCGGTATGTTCTGCTAATTTAAAAATAGCCGTTCCCTGTTCTGCATGATAGGCTCTGAGTCCTTCAAACACACCTGCACCATAATGCAAGGTATGTGTTAAAACATGAACCTTGGCTTCACGCCATGCTACCCATTCACCATCCATCCAAATCAAACCGTCTCGGTCATCCATCGTCATCATATTTTATTTGCCTACTTGTTTGTATTACTCATCTGTTCGTGCCAAATGCGTTCAACCTGATACCTTGTTTCTACAAAATCATCCCGACTCGCTATTGCCTTGTTACCTTGTAATGCTTGTTGATGCCCATAGTCTCTATATTGACAATAAGCCTGTTTAAGCAGATCTGAGGTTTTATCAGAAAGGTATGCCAATTTATTTAATGTATTCAGCAAGCTTATATTATCAGTATCAATGCTTAAATCTTTATTTTCTGATGCATGCGCTAAAACCAAGAATTGTACTATAAACTCAATATCGACAATACCACCGATGCAGTGTTTTAAATCAATCAGTGCTGTGTCTTTTGGATTTAGTGTCTCTCGCATTTTCTGGCGCATCTGGCAAACTTCATTTCGTAAGGTGTTTTTATCCCTTGGCAGAGATAATATCTGTTGTCTTATTATTTGATATTGTTGTTTTAATTGCCTATCTCCAGAAATAAACCGGCCTCTAATCAAGGCCTGATGCTCCCAGGCCCATGCCGTATTTTCTAAATAATCCTTATAACTATTAATTGGCGTCACCAGTAAACCGGACTCACCATTGGGGCGTAAACGCATATCAACTTCATACAGTATGCCCGATAGCATGTTAGTATCCAGAATATGGCGGATTTTCTGAGCTAAGCGACCATAAAATTGGGTACTACTGATGGCTTTATTACCCTGGGTTAAGGTACTGGCATTTTCACTATTACAGATAAACACCATATCCAGATCAGAGCCATAGCCTAATTCCATACCGCCCAGTTTGCCAAAGCCTAATACCGCAAAATTCATCTGTTTATCATGGGTATTAGGCGGGTAGCCATGTTTTTCAGTCAGAATTTGCCACGCTCTTTGTATCACATGCTCAATAATAACTTCAGCCACATAACTCAAATAATCGCTAACCGTCACGAGTGGGATTTTATCCATAATGTCAGCTGCGGCAATGCGTAAAACATTTAACTGTTTAAATTGGCGTAACTTAATCATAAACTGTTCATCATAGCTAATATGATCAGCAGCAATAGTGTTCAAACATGAAGCCAGTTGTTGACTTAACTGTTGCTTATTTAATGGCTCATATAATGACCGAGTATCCAGCAATTCATCAAATAACACCGGGTATTTGGCAAGATACTCACAGATCCAGAGGCTTGCGGAGGATAACTTTACCAGCTGGGATAATGCATGGGTGTTTTCTGCTAACAATGACAAATATACATTTCTACCGGCCACTTCTTCAAATAAATTCAATACCCGCTTTAAAGTCTCATCACTATTATCCACAGCCGCCATGACATTGATTAATTGGGGAATTAATCGATCAATCACCTCAGCACCCTTGCTTGATATTCTTTTTAGTGCAGTCGATTGTTTAAAATCCATGATCAGTTTATAGACACTGTCAGCGTGTTTAAATCCTTGTTGTTTTAAACACGCTAGTGCATCTTGTTCTGACTCAGCACGCCAGACAACAGCTCCGTTATTTTCTGAATCAACTGATTCTGTTAATGAAAAAACCTGTTCAAAAACACAATGTACATCATCCCTGACACTATCAAGTTTTTCTTTAAAACTATCCCAATCGGCGAAATCCATTGAATAAGCTAAAATTTGCTGAACTAGAGAATCTTTGGGTAAATCATGCGTTTGTTTGTCTTGATATTGCTGTATATGATTTTCCACTCTGCGTAAAAAACAATAGGATGCTTGTAATTGGCTGGCATCGGCTTTGCTTAATAATTGCTTTTCTCCCAGCAATTTTAGAACTTTTAAAATGCCTCGTTCTTGCAACTCGGTTTCTTGACCTCCTCTGATTAATTGAAAAGCCTGACCAATAAACTCAATTTCCCGAATACCACCTGAACCCAGTTTAATATTATCCAGACGATCTTTACGTTTTAATTCCTGACTGATTTGCCGTTTTAAAACACGTAATTCCTCAAAAGCACCATAATCCAGATAACGTCGATAAACAAAAGGCTTGATCATCGCAAATAACAATTTTCCGCTGCTAAAATCACCCGCAACTTGCCTGGCCTTAATCATGGCATATCTTTCCCACTCTCTGGCCTGGGTCAGATAATAATTTTCCATGCCATCAAAAGTCATAATAATCGGTCCACTATCACCGAAAGGTCTTAACCGAATATCCGTTCTAAACACAAAGCCATCTGCGGTAATTTCATCCAGTACTTTGACCAGGCTTCTACAAATTCGGCTAAAAAATTCGCCAAAAGTGGTTTCTTTACGATCAGTTAATACCCCGTCCTCCGCATAGGCAAAAATTAAATCTATATCTGATGAATAATTAAGCTCCCAGGCTCCCAGTTTGCCCATCCCTATGACCACAATATTAATTGCTATGCCATCGCTGGTTGTTGGTATGCCTTTGCGATCACAAGCCTGAGTGTAAAGATAATCAAGCGCAAACTGAATACAGACCTCGGCAAGTTCGGTTAAATCATGCAATGTTTCATCCAGATCAGACCAGCCGGCTAAATCTCGCCAGGCTATACGAACCATTTCACGACATCTGAACTGACGTAATGCACGCATCAGTGTTACTTCAGAATCTATTGTTAATTGTTGCAAATGGTTCGCATAATCTTGTCTACAGTTTGCTGAAAACAAATTGCCACTGGAAACCAGATCATCAATTAAGGCCGTAGAACGAATACAATGATCGGCAACAAAAGAACTGCAGCCCCAGACTCTAAGTATTGAATCCAAAAAGTCAGGATGCTCAGGGAACGCTATCTCTAACGCTACCAGTTTATCTTCGAACTGAGCAATTTTTTGTAATGTTACTTGTTGAAGTTCAGCAGGTAACTTTTCAATTCCATTCCATCCTGGCTTTTTCATTGTTCCCATAATCCCCGTTAATTCTTGTGAAAAGCTTTCTCAACTGGTAAAAAGAGTAGATATACTTCGCGCGGTCACGGATGCGGTTTTCTATCGGTTGATTTTTGCCGATAGACTGCGTTACTGAAACAGTTGCGTAGCCTGCTATGCGCCCGTTTCAGTGCCTTGCTATCAACAAAAAATCAACGCGTTATAAAACCGCATCCGTGACCGCGCGAAGTATAACTTGATCTTCTGCACGCTTTTGAAATCAATAATCTAGTACTATTAATAATATTACTCATATACATTCTTTAGTATATTATTAATTACCACAACTTTATACAATCTACTAGACTCCAGAATGAACTCTTTAATGGTATTAACTGGAAAAACTCATGAATCTGAAAAAAAATAAACATTATCAAGTAATAAGTCAGCGTTGCTTACTCATTTTGTTACTTTTTTCGAGTATTTCCTTAGTTCAGGCAGAAGACTGGATTTACAAAATACGCAATGGTGATAATTTATGGAATCTGACCGTTGATTATCTCATTGATATTTCTTATGTTAAGCAAGTTCAAAAACTTAATAGTATAGCGGATCCCTGGCATATTTTACCAGGTACAAAAATCACAATACCCAGTGAATGGATTAGACATTATCCGG
>CAZDMC010000057.1:0-8029 GCA_964506335.1 uncultured Methylomarinum sp.
TTTTGCCTGTCTTCTGCGTTGCAACTTCGGTTACATAGCCTGCTATGCGCCCTACATTGCGCCTTGAATACAAACAAAAACCCTGCCTAATACGGGTGGGTTATTTATTGCGTGTTACCTTACCAAACAGAACGACTTTTATTAAGTTATTAAGGTGCAGGTATTGATACAGGAGGCAATGCAGTTTCATCGCCTGTATTTATGCAGGTCGGATGGCCAAATCCATTGGTACTCACACCATCTACGATATCAAAAATAATATTGTCACCATTGGCAGCAACACCTGATGGTACAAAATCCAGGCCTAAGTTATTTCTTACACGCCAGGCAATAAAATGATCAGCACAGGATGTATCTCCACTGAGACCAACAGCACCCAAAATTTCTTGATCTTCATTGTAAAGAGCTAGACCGCCACCAAAAACATTAACACCCCCCATCTTTTTACCCACCATAGGATCTTTTCTAGTCCCATATTTTCTGGCAGGCCCTTTATAGGCAACATCTGTATCAACAGGATTGCTATGTTGTAAGCCAAAAAGGCTTCCACCCGGTTGTACGGCAGAAAAAAGATTGGCTGTTGATAAAGCTAAGCCATCAAATAATCCGCCAGCACCTTTAGGCAAACTAAATGCATTGGCTGCGTTAGCTTTTTGAGTAGCAATAGCCCGACTTCCTGGCCATTGATCTCCTCTTTTTTCACCAGAAAAAGCAATAGCACAAACAACACCATTACGATTTACTAATGCCGCCCACATATCGTGATCAAGCCCAGAATTTTCAGTATCTACGGCATTATTTAATGCTGTTTGTAGCGTCGCATGATTGGGTAAGTCTTTGCATCTTTTTTTTGAATCAGCAAAAATAGGCGCTGAGCACAAAGCTAAAGTGGAAGCAAGTATTAGGGTATATTTTTTCATATTATTATTCTCAATTGAACGTTAATTTTAACGATAGTTAAAAATATCTCAGCATAAGGAAAGTCCACCCTCCTCTCTTACACCTCTTGTCCATAAACAATGCGGGTAAATATATTGATTCAGATTATAAATCAATGATTTACAGTATAGGCTTTTTTATTTTGTTTGTCTATAAAAACAAAAAAGTTTGACCTGTATCTATCTAATCAAATAAAAACATGGCATCACCATAACTAAAAAAACGATACTCTTGTTTTATAGCATGTTGATAAGCTTGCATTACCGGTTCATAACCAGCAAATGCGGATATCAGCATTAATAAGGTAGATTCGGGCAAATGAAAATTAGTCAACATGGCATCGACCGATTTAAAGCAATAACCTGGTGTGATAAATAAATCGGTATCGCCCATTCCTGCTTGTAACTGGCCTGATCTTGAAGCAGATTCCAATGCCCTGACAGCGGTAGTGCCAATGGCGATAACACGCCCTCCTTTTGTCTTGGTTTGCTGCACAATATCTACTGTAGTCTGGGGCACAGAATAAAATTCTTTATGCATAATGTGATCGGATAAATTTTCCACTCTAACAGGTTGAAAGGTTCCGCTGCCAACATGCAATGTTACAAAGGCTTTGGCAATCCCTTTTTGTGCAATTTTATTTATTGTATTCTGATCAAAATGCAAACCTGCGGTAGGTGCTGCAATTGCACCGGGATGTTTTGCAAAGACCGTTTGGTAACGAGCAAGGTCTTCTGCATCATCTTCACGGCTAATATAAGGAGGCAGGGGGATATGGCCTATTTTTTCAAGTATCTCCAGGACTGTTTTTTGTCCTTTAAAGGACAGGCAAAACAGCTCATCCTCTCTGCCTGTTACTTCACATTCAAACCCTTGATCAAGTATTAAAAGGGAATGGGCTTTAGGCGATTTACTGGAGCGAATATGGGCGATGGCATGATATTCATCTATGATTCTTTCTATCAATATTTCGACTTGCCCTCCCGTTTGCTTTCTACCATATAATCTGGCAGGAATGACCTGGGTATTATTTAGGATTAATAAATCATTTTCATTAAGCAAACCAACAAAATCGACAAAGTTTCGGTCTTTTAGCAGAGCTGACGATTTTCCTAAGCATAGCATGCGACTGTCTATGCGATTTGCTAACGGTTTTTGGGCAATTAAATGTTTGGGTAAATGATAGTTAAAATCGCTTTTGCGCATGATTCTCAAAAAATTAAGTAAAGAATTTACAATGTAAAATTCATATTCGATGAAGCTATATATAACAGCAAATAATAGCTCTTTTACTATACTTCACTCTATATCAGAAATTAAAATGACTTATTCCTCATAGAATTAACAATGAAAGTAAAAATAGAAGCATCTAAACTTCTTTACAAAAAAATAACAGAATTAATTTTCTTTATACGACGTAGCCCTAAAGATTTAGTAGCTACTTTTTTTGCCGTATTTTTTTTAATTGCTGGGCAATGGCTGTTTGATGAAAACAAGCATTTTACCTTACCCGTATTATTTAAACAGCAACAAGCGATATTTGATTTGTATAAACCTATTGCTGGCATTCTATTCATTTTATTGGCTATCGGTTTAATTATATGGATTATTTACCGTTTATGGAAAGTGGCTTTACCTCCCATATACATAGACAGCAAAACAAAACTATCTCATGCCATTAAAGGTTTACTGGCATTTAATGCCGAAGATGGTGAATTGTTCTCCAAACTGGAACGCCATCGGGAATTAAACGAGCTTTACCAATATATTGTAAACCCACAACAATCTATTATTGTACTCATGGGCGAATCAGGCGCCGGTAAAACATCCCTTTTACGTGCCGGTTTAAGTCATATTTTAGAACCCAAACAAATTACTTACATCTATTGGGAAGCGTTTCCAGAACAGGCTGAAATTTCTTTATTACAAACAATTAATGCCAGTTTAAATAGCCAGTATCAACAGCTTAATGAGTTAGTAAACCATTCAGAAGCGACTGTTATAGTACTGGATCAGTTTGAACAGCTTTCCATAGAAAAACATCCTGAAATTTTTCAATTATTAACTGCAATCATTAAAAGCCCTCCTCCCCACCAATTAAGTTGGGTCATAGCTTTTAGACGTGAATATGATCCAGAATGGCGAGATTATGAATTGTCATTGGGAGATTACCGCTTATTACCCATGCTGTCCTTAAAATTATTTAGTAAAGCACAGGCGCAAAATATCTTTACTATCCTGGCCAGCGAAGCAGGGCTTAGTTTAGATCAGGCTTTAGTTGATGGTTTTATGAGTTCCATGCAGCATCAGGAACGTATATCGCCGGTAGATATCAGTATTGGTTTAGTCATGCTGAATGAACTTGCCAGTCAACAACAAAAAAGCTATTTAAGTCTGGAAGATTATCAATTTGCAGGAGGTTCGGAAGGCTTATTTGTTAATTTTATCAATAGCAAGTTTGAGCGATTTGCTGAAAATGAAAAACAGAGTTTATTAAAAGTATTATTGGCGTTAATAGATAAAAATGGCTATAAACGAATTGCAGAGGGTAAAAGCTTGGCGCAATTGCTTAAAGTCGCACAGTTACCCGAAAAACAGCTGAATTATATGCTGGATTATCTTGCCAGCAATCATGTGCGTTTGTTAGAAAAATTGCCTGATGGTTTTTATAGACTACCGCATGAGACTATTATCCCTGCATTACGCCGATTAACCAGCCTGGTACTTGCTGAAGCAGAACAGGCAGAGCTTAAGCTAAAAACAGCGTATGAAGCCTGGCAAAAAAGTAATGAAAAAAACACTGGATATTTATTAAAAGGTAAAGAGTTAGGACAAGTATTAACATATTTACCGCAACTTAATTGGCAAACACAAGATAAGGCTCTTTTTATAAAGAAGAGTATTAAAAAAAGAACTCGCTTGCGTGTATCAACAGTGATTGCCGTCCTACTATTATCACTGACTGGCTTTTATGGCTGGCAGTCTTACCAAATTTCTATTTACAAAAATGCCTTGTATAACTGGGGCATCCCTGCCGATTTATATGACTATCAAACACAATTGGAAAAGCTTACGATTATGGATCAAGAAGTTCGCCATCTTGATTGGCTAAAAAGATTACCTGGCTTAAAGGAATTAGAGCTAATTGGCGTATCAATTAACGATTTTAATAAATCTTTGCAAAACCTTCCTAATTTAACAACTTTAAAAATACTCAGTACCGCTACTGTAACTAGCATCCAAGGTTTGGGGAGTCTGTCCGCGTTAACCCATCTGAATTTACGTCATAACAATTTGAGTACCCTGGACAATTTGCAAGACATGGAAAAACTGGCAGCATTAACAACGCTAAATTTACAAGACAATTTTGAATTGAACAGTTTGCAAGGCATAGAAAAATTGCCCTCGCTTAACTCTCTGTACTTAAGAAACAATGATAATCTGAGTAGTTTACAAGATTTGAATAAGCTAACCGGCTTAACTACGCTGCATTTAAGAAGTAAGTTACTGAACAATTTACAGGTCATTAATAAGTTGACTGGGTTAACCACGCTAGATTTAAATAGCAATTTTATGTCTAATTTACAGGGCTTAGAAAAATTGGTTGAGCTAACCTCGCTGAACTTAAGTGGTAATAAGTTAACTAACTTACAGGGCTTGGAAAAACTGACTGAGCTAACCACGCTGAATCTGAGCAATAATAATCTAAACAATTTGCATGGCTTGGAAAACCTGACCACTCTAAAGACTCTGAGTTTAACTGGAAATAACAATCTTAGTAGCCTTCAAGGCATAGAAAAACTGACAGCCTTAACCACGTTAAAACTAAGTGGAAAAATTAAGCTGGATAATTTACAAGGTCTCGAAAAACTAAGCTCATTAACAACTCTAATTTTAAGTTACAACTATAATCTAAGTAATTTGCACGATTTGGAAAAACTGACATCATTAACCACATTGGATTTAGGTAGTAAGAACCTTAAAAGTTTGCAAGGTTTAGAAAAATTAACTTCGTTAACTACTCTAAACTTAAGGGGTAACGTTCTAAACTTAAGGGGTAACGTCTATCTGAAAAACTTACAAGCTATTGAAAACCTAACTACATTAGTTAATTTAGACTTAAATGGCAATAAGTTGAAAGGTTTGCAATATTTAGAAAAACTGACATCATTAACTACATTAGATTTAAGCCACAATAAACTTAATAGTTTGCAAGGCTTGGAAAAATTAACTTCATTAACTACTTTAAACTTAAGCAGGAATAATTTAACTAACTTACAGGGCTTAGAAAAATTGACAGCGTTAACTACTTTGAATTTAAGTGGAAATCGTAATCTAAATATACAGGGCTTAGAAAATCTAACCGCATTAATTACGTTAAATTTAAACGGCACAAATTTAACCCATTTACAAAGCCTAAAAAACCTGAAAGCATTAACTGAGCTGGATTTAGGTCACAATAATTTGAAAGATTTGCATGACTTAAAAAATTTAACTGCATTAACCAAGCTGAGTTTAAAGTCAAATTATGGACTTAAAGACCTGCAAGGTTTGGAAAATTTGCCTGCGTTGACTTCTTTAGATTTGTTTTACACTTCACTCAGCAGTCTGCAAGGACTACCTGTTTCGGTGACGAAATTAATGCTAGGCGATGGTAATTAACCCGATAAACTAGAAAAATCATCCACTTTAATTGCCAAGCTCCGCATTCTTTCCGCCTCATCAATTAAAGCACGTTCTTTCTTATTAATTATTTTTTTAGTTACTGCCATTTTTAATAGAGCATCATCCATTCCTTTAGATAGGGTTTTATCTTTCTGTGCCATGCGAATTTTCTTTTCAACAGGCATGGCAGCTAACACAGCTTTAAATGCACATTCAATACGCCCTGTGGCATCGTTTTCTATTTCATTAATATAAATTCCCTGTGTTAAACGATCTCGTGTTTTTGTATCATGTAATAAAATTGTGGCTGTTTGGTGTATGAGTTTATCCTCGGGTGAACAATAGGGTTTGCCAAGAGGAAAAATAATGATTCTATTAAGACACCAGGCAATCGGTTTAAAGGGTAATAATCGAGTAATTTCTACTAAAGCTTGTTGTGCCTGAAAAATAGTCTGCTGACAAGCCCAGTGCATTAAAGGTAAATCATCTTCGGGACAGCCCTGATCCTGAAATTGCTTTAACACAGTAGAACATAAATACAGATTACTGATAGCATCAGCAAATTGACCTGAAATACGTTCTTTTCTTTTTAATGTGCCGCCCAGTACGATGATGGCATAATCTGTGGCAAAGGCAAAGCCTGCACTTAATCGTTCAATGGCTTGATAATAGGGTTTGGTATTAACATCACCCGGGGTTTTGACAAATTTTGCACAGGTCAAGCCTAGCCAAAAGCTGGTGACTTTATTGCGCATTATAAAACCTATATGTTTGAATATAAGTTCATCAAACTGCTGCAATGCCTTATCTTTATCTTGCAGGCTCAACAGTTGTATTTCTTTGTAAATCAAAGGGTGACAGCGCACTGCACCTTGCCCAAAAATCATCATGGTACGGGTCAGAATATTTGCCCCTTCAACGGTAATACATACCGGAATGACCTGATATAAACGTCCCAGATAATTTTGTGGCCCCAGACAAATACCAGAGCCACCCTGTATATCCATACCATCAATGACTACTCGCCGCATACGTTCTGTCAGTTCATATTTAATAATGGCGGAAATAACAGACGGTTTTTCACCCTGATCTAAAGCAGATAATGTGACCGTTCTTGCTGCATTAATAATATAGGTTTCGCCTGCCATGCGTGCCAGGGGTTCTTCTATGCCTTCAAATTCACCAATCGATAAATTAAATTGTTTGCGAATTCGGGCATAGGCACCGGTATTTCGACAGGTGAATTTGGATGCACCGGCACTTAATGCTGGTAAAGAAATTGAACGTCCGGTAGTTAAAGATTCCATGAGCATTTTCCAGCCATTGCCGACTTGATCAAGTCCCCCTAAAATCCAGTCCAGAGGAATAAAAACATCTTTTCCCCAATTCGGCCCGTTTTGAAAAGCCGCATTCAGTGGAAAGTGTCGATTGCCAATGCTAATGCCTTTGGTATCTGTCGGTATTAAGGCAACGGTAATGCCAATATTTTCTTTGTCACCAATTAAATGGTCGGGATCATACATTTTAAATGCCAAACCTATCACAGTGGCAACCGGCCCCAGGGTGATATAGCGTTTTTCCCAATTTAAACGAATGCCTAAAACTTTCTTTTTGCCTTTATGTGTACCATAGCAAACAATGCCGGTATCAGGCATGGCACCCGCGTCACTGCCTGCCTTGGGGCCTGTTAAGGCAAAACAGGGAATTTCCTGACCGGTCGCTAAACGCGGCAAATAATAGTCCTTTTGTTCTTCTGTGCCATAAGAAAGCAGTAATTTTGCCGGCCCCAAAGAATTCGGAACCATCACCGTTACCGCCGCTGATGAACTGCGTGAAGAAATTTTCATCACAATTTCTGAATGGGCAAAATGGGAGAATTCCAGGCCGTCATATTTTTTTGGAATAATCATGCCGCAGAATTTGTGCTGCTTAATATAATCCCAGACAGATTCCGGTAAATCTTGCAGATTATGGGTAATATCCCAATCATCCAGCATGGCGCACAAGGTTTCTACCGGGCCATCAATAAAAGCTTGTTCTTTTTTTGATAATTTGCTTGCCGGTAAATTCAGCAAAACATCCCAGTTGGGTTTTCCCGAAAATAATTCCGCATCCCACCAGGTATCGCCTGCTTCTAATGCTTCCTGTTCGGTTTGTGACATTTCTGGCATAACAGATTGCATCCAGTGATATGCGGGTTTACTGATTATTCGGCGACGAAGTATGGGAATATTAATGGGTATAAAAATCAGCAAGAAAAATCCCCATAGAACTGGACTGAAATTTTGTATGCTGAAAGCCGCTAGAACGGCTGCTAATATCAGCGTGCTTTTTAACAGTGATATTTGTTGATAAACAAGAACAGAGAGCGTGATGAAAAATATTGCTAACCAGATCATATTGCATTCTCCTGATTGACTTTGAC
>CAZDMC010000057.1:8129-9437 GCA_964506335.1 uncultured Methylomarinum sp.
ATTACGCTATCGCTTATCCGACCTACACATCTATTAATTCCTGAGTGGTTTCCCTGTTTTCAACATATGTTCCAATCTTGCCAAGGTACCTTTTTGTTGTACAATTTCCGTGAAAACTTTGCGCTCCAGATCCAGCATATCATTTTCTGTTAATGGCGCCATAATGTCACAATCGCCTCCAGTTAAAACGGTGGCTAATTTATCCGCAACCTCTACATCATAAGCTGTCACTTTACTTAACATTCTGAGTCCTTTAACCGACATATTTAGCAAAACTTTGGCCGTTTTTCCAGGGAGTCTATATTCAATTTGTTCTGGAACGCTATAGTCTTTACTCATGGCTAATGCCCTGGCTTTTGCATCGGCTAATAAGCGGCTTTTGTTCATGGTAATGCCATCGGTTTTAGCAAGAAATAATTTTTCTTTAGCTTCAATCGCCGATTTTGAAACTGTTGCGGTGGCGATAGTTTCAAAAGCTTTAATTACTGGAGGAATTGGCCCGCCAAATGCTTTTATCTGTAAGCAACGCCGCATATATTCTTTACAGCCACCCCAGCCAGGCACCAGACCTACGCCTACTTCAACTAAGCCAGTATACAATTCTGCATGAGCCTGAATGGCATCGCAGTGTAATAAAATCTCACAACCCCCACCCATAGCTAATCCTGTCGGGGCTGCAACCACAGGAAATGGTGCATATTTGACCGCCATAAAGGTTTGTTGTCCTTGTTTAATTAAGCTTTCTACGCCTTCCCAGTTTTCTTCGTGTATAGCAGATACTAATAGAAGCAGGTTGGCACCAGCAGAAAAATTATCAGCTTCATTATGAATCAGCAAAGCTTTAAAATCACTTTCCACTAATTTTAAGCTGTCTCGTAATAAGCTTAAAATATCCATATCAAATGTATTCATTTTGCTATGAAATTCAAAACAGGCAACACCATCACCAACATCCCATAAACTGGCTGATGCATTTTTCAGCAGGGCCGGTTTTTGTAATTTAATATCCGACAGTAATAAAATGCCATCGGCTCTTTTTACTGTTTGATAGTGCCCCGAAAGCGTTTTATATTGCAGTTTTTCAGCATCTTTTTTATAAAAAGGCTCGGATGTTAATATCTCAGGAACAGTTAGTCCTTGCTGTTTGATTTTACTTATAAACCAGTCAAGGCCTATTTTATCCAGCAACTGAAAAGGCCCTTGCTCCCAGTTATAGCCTAAGCACATGGCTTCATCGACCGATGTTATATCATTGGCTATTTCAGGAATCAGGCTGGCGGCATAGAGCAATGTTTTCGACATGACAGT
>CAZDMC010000058.1:0-9183 GCA_964506335.1 uncultured Methylomarinum sp.
CCTTTTTATTAGCATAGCCATCCTTCTAAACTCTTGTTCTCGGACAGCCTCCTAGTGGTGCATATAAATAGTCACGTAAGGCTTCTATGATCCTGGCCGCAGTTGATTTCGAACATTCCAGTTGTTCTTTGATTTTTTCAAGTGATATAGGTGTGCGACGAATACTTAGTATGGCGTGTAAACGATATATTTTATCAAACCGATCCATTGTTTGTCCTGATCCAGAGATTGAGTAATGTGCGTGGAAATTATTTTAATACACAGTACAGATGCTGTTTGCAAGATTAAATATAGTGAAAACTTGTTTTTTTATGGTGACTTCTATTAATTAGCTTTTATATATTATTAGAATGCTATTAAACCTGATAAAATGATCGGTTAACTTAATTATTTTTACATAAACTTTAAAAAGCATGAAAAAAATCCTTGTTTCTGACAAATTAGCCGATGCTGGTATTAATTACTTAAATGAACAACCTGGCATTCAGGTTCACATTCAGACTGGGCTGAATGAAGATGAACTTTGTGAAATTATTGGTGAGTATGATGCGTTGCTGATAAGAAGTGATACTAAGGTCACTAAAAAAGTATTGCAAGCTGCGACTAACTTAAAAGTTGTGGGGCGTGCCGGGATCGGGGTTGATAATGTGGATATTCCGGCGGCAACCGAGCAGGGTATTATTGTGATGAATACCCCGGATTCTAATGCAACGACTACCGCAGAATTGGCGATTGCCCATATGTTTTCTTTAAGTCGTAATTTGCCAGAGGCCAGCCAATCTGTCCGTGCAGGAAAATGGGAGCGTTCTCAATTAGTAGGCGCGGAGATTAATCATAAAACATTCGCTATTTTAGGTTTTGGCACCATTGGTCGTTTAGCTGCAAAACGTGCCTGTGGTTTGGGTATGCGAGTGATTGCCTATGATCCCTTTGTAACACCAGAGATTTTTGAAGAATATGGTGCGCAGTCTGTTGATTTAGATACCTTGGTTAAAGAGGCTGATTATTTGACTTTGCATTGCCCGATGATTGAAAAAACCCGTGGCATTATTGGTGCTGAGCAATTAAAAATGATGAAAAAAACCGCCATGTTAATTAACTGCGCACGGGGTGGCCTGGTGGATGAAGCAGCTTTATATGAGGCCTTGAAAAATGGTGAGATTGCGAAAGCAGCATTAGATGTTTATGAAACAGAACCGCCTAAAGATTCGCCGTTATTTGAACTGGATAATATTGCTTTTACTCCACATTTAGGCGCTTCAACGCGTGAAGCACAAGTGGCAGTGAGTGTGGAAATTGCTATTCAGGCTGTGACTTATCTGAAAACAGGTGAAGCAATTAATGCTCTGAACTTGTCAACAAAAATTTCTGCCGAAGAATTGAAAAAATCACGTCAATTTATGATGCTGGCTAAAGTGATGGGTAAATTACTGGTTAATCTGGCCGGTAAACCAATAGAGAAACTAGAAGTCTCTTTGTTTGGTACAGCAGCAGAAGTGGAGGTCAGACCGATTACTGTGGAAGCCTTGGTAGGTGTTTTAGAAGATCAATTTTCTACACCGGTAAACAGTGTTAATGCTGAAAATATTGCTAAAAAACAAGGATTAAGCCTGGTTGAATCCAGATCAGAAGAAACCCAGGGTTACTTGTCTTTGGTCAAATTAATCGGGCATTGCTGTGAAGATAAAACGGTCTCTGTAGAGGGTACTTTATTAGGTGATCATCATCCTCGGATTGTTAATATTAATCAGTTTGAAATTGAAGTGGTGCCAGAGGGCACTTTATTAATTACTGAACATAACGATAAGCCGGGTGTTATTTCAGCGATTAGTTCTATTTTGGGTGAATCCAATATCAATATATCCAGAATGCAGGTAGGTGTGCCTGATTCTAATGATCAGGCGATGGCTGTTATTAGTGTTTCCAGTCCCTTATCGGATGAATTATTAGACAAAGTAAAAGATTTGTCTTTTGTTAATTCAGCCGTTTTAATTAATCTATGAGTTTTGATATTATTTGCTTTGATTGCGACAGTACTTTAAGTAAGATCGAAGGGATTGATGAGTTAGGCAGGCATGTCGATAAGTTTGATGAAATGGTGGTATTAACTAATGCCGCTATGAATGGTGAACTGGCACTTGAAGATGTTTATGGCAAACGTCTGGATTTGATCAAACCGGATAAATCACAGATAGACTGGTTAGCTGATTTGTATATTGCTGAAATTGTCGAAGGTGTTGAAAGCGTTTTTAGTACTTTGCTAGGACAAGGTAAACAGCTTCATATTATCAGTGGTGGAATACGACAAGCTATTCTACCACTGGCGAAGAAATTGGGACTTCCTGAAAACCGGGTACATGCTGTTAATGTATTATTTAATGAAGAGGGCTTGTATCAAGATTTTGATCAGCAGTCACCGCTGGCAAAAACGGGAGGTAAAGCTGTTATTTGTCAGCAGATTAATAATAGCAATGTTGCGATGGCAATGATTGGAGATGGCAAGACCGATTTAGAAGCAAAACAGGCGGGTGCCAAAGTGATCGGTTTTGGTGGTGTCATGCAAAGGAATATTGTTGTTGAACAGGCTGATTTTTTTGTTAAAGAAGCTTCTTTAGAGGCGGTATTGCCGTTTTTGGTGTAATAATATTGTAAACTTACTCAGTATACTGAAAGTGCTCAGCTTGCTCTTGATTTTGTTCAAGAGCAAGCTGAGTAGTTATATAAAATTTAGTGGTAGAGAGGTAACATGGCTGGACATAGTAAATGGGCTAATATTAAACACCGCAAGGGTGCACAAGATGCTAAACGCGGAAAAATTTTCACCAAGATAATTCGTGAAATTTCGGTGGCAGCAAAAATGGGTGGCGGTGACCCTGCCAATAATCCCAGTTTGCGAACTGTGATAGATAAAGCATTGGCTGCCAATATGAAAAGGGACAGCATTGAAAATACCATAAAAAAAGCCACAGGAACTATGGAAGGTATTGTCTACGAAAATGTACGCTATGAAGGCTATGGGCCAGGCGGAACAGCCGTTATGGTGGACTGTTTAACAGATAATAGAAACCGTACCGTTGCAGAAGTCAGGCATGCCTTTAGCAAAGCAGGTGGAAATCTGGGAACCGATGGCTCGGTGTCTTATATGTTCAATAAGTTGGGTATTATCAGCTATGCAGATTCAGTCGATGAAGATGCGGTGATGGAGGCGGCTATGGAAGCAGAGGCTGATGATATTGTGACTAATGATGATGGCTCTATTGAGGTATTAACAGCAGCAGAAGATTATTTGGCGGTAAAAGAAGCCATGCTGGCAGCAGGCTTTGAACCGGAACATTCAGAACTAACTATGCAGGCCGATACTAAAACTGAACTGGATGTTAAAGGTGCTGAGAAAATGCTACGTTTAATAGATGTACTGGAAGATCTGGACGATGTACAAAATGTTTATTCTAATGCCGATATTTCAGTAGAAGTGATGGAACAACTTGCCGAATTATAAATATTATTTTCAATGGCAAGAATTTTAGGAATAGATCCTGGGTCAAGAATAACCGGTTATGGCATTATTGAAGAAACAGGACGAAACAGTTATAAATATATTAGCAGTGGTAGCATTCGGCTAAAAGCGGAGTCATTTCCCGAGCGCTTAAAGCAAATTTTTGATGGTGTAACAGAAGTTATTGCTCTTTATAAACCAACGCAAATGGCCATAGAACAAGTGTTCATGCATAAAAATGCAGATTCTGCCTTAAAACTGGGACAGGCTAGAGGCGCGGCTATTTGTGCTTCCATGAATGCCGGTTTACCGGTTTCAGAATATGCGGCCAGACAGGTTAAACAAGCCTTGGTAGGTAAGGGTAATGCAGATAAGACACAAGTACAACATATGGTAAAAATATTACTCAGTATTCAAGGTGAATTACAAATAGATGCCAGTGATGCCTTGGGGATTTGTCTTTGTCACAGCCATTATCAGCAAACTGAACAGCGCTTAAAGCAGAACATCTTATGATTGGTTTTATTCGAGGTACGCTGATTTCAAAAGCACCGCCACAGTTGGTGGTGGATGTGCAAGGCGTCGGTTATGAGGTGGAAGCACCGATGACCACTTTCTATAATCTCCCTGCGGTAGGCCAGGAACTCAAACTGTTTACCCATTTAGTAGTAAGGGAAGATGCCCATATTCTGTTTGCCTTTGCCACAGAGCCTGATCGGTTGATGTTCAGGAGTTTAATTAAGGTTAATGGGGTGGGGCCTAAATTAGCTTTAACTATCCTTTCTGGACAAAGTGCAGAAGAATTTCATCGTTGTATACATGATAATGATGTTCAGGCTTTGGTGCGTTTACCGGGTATTGGAAAAAAAACAGCAGAGCGATTGATTATTGAAATGCGTGACCGATTACCAGCCCGAACAGATGAAACAGGGAGCACCCTGAATAATGTGTTAAACCCGACACAGAATAATCCTAAGCAAGAAGCTATTAGTGCTTTGTGTACTTTAGGCTATAAAGCCCAGGATGCCAGAAAAATGGTGCAAAATATTCCTCAACAAGATAAAAGCTGTGAAGATATTATTAAACTGGCATTGCAAGGCGCGGCCGGAAAATGATTGAAAGCGACCGCTTGATCTCAGCCAATAGCGGTTTAGACGAAGAACGGCAAGATCGTGCCATACGGCCTAAGCGTCTGGCAGATTATGTGGGACAAAATGAATTACGGCTGCAAATGGAAATTTTTATTCAAGCTGCCACTGCCAGAAACGAAGCTTTAGATCATGTGTTGATTTTTGGCCCACCAGGTCTGGGGAAAACCACACTTTCCAATATTATTGCCACCGAAATGGGCGTTAATATTCGCCAGACATCAGGTCCGGTTTTAGATAAAGCAGGGGATGTTGCCGCATTATTAACTAATCTTGAAGCGCATGATGTGCTTTTTATTGATGAAATTCATCGTTTAAGTCCAGTAGTTGAAGAGATTTTATATCCAGCGATGGAAGATTATCAAATTGATATCATGATTGGCGAAGGCCCCGCAGCAAGGTCGATCAGACTCGATTTGCCGCCTTTTACCCTGGTGGGTGCGACCACTAGGGCAGGGCTTTTGACTTCACCATTAAGAGATCGTTTTGGTATCGTGCAAAGGCTGGAATTTTATTCGGTTGCAGAATTGGCTACGATTGTAGAACGATCTGCCAAAGTGTTAGACATTCAAATAGAAACCGCCGGCGCTAATGAAATAGCCAGAAGAGCCAGAGGAACACCTCGTATTGCCAACCGATTATTAAGAAGAGTGCGTGATTTTGCCGAAGTCAAAGCAGACGGAGTGATATCCAGTGAAGTTGCAGATCAGGCTTTAGATATGTTAAAAATTGATGATAATGGCTTTGATGCTTTGGATCGTAAATTATTATTGTCAATGATCGATAATTTTGAAGGTGGCCCGGTGGGACTGGATACATTAGCGGCTGCAATTAGCGAAGAACGGGGAACTATAGAAGACGTGCTGGAACCTTATTTGTTACAGCAGGGTTTTCTTATGCGCACACCCAGAGGGCGAGTAGTCACTGCAAAAGCTTACTTGCATTTTGGTTTAAAAGCACCGCAGAAAACACCGATGACTGATGATATATTCAATAGCAATTAGTTATAGCATTTTGCTGAATTTCGGTGAGTAGTTACGAATATTTTTACATAAATATTCTGTATTGTTGAATAAGTTATTTTATTGTATTCAATGATAAATAATGATGAATTCAGGCTAATGTAATTCCTTGTAGAACATGGTTGCGACGAAATTCAGGGATATTTGTTTTCGCGCCCCTTAGCTGTTAATGAATTTGTTGTATTTGTAGAGCAAAAGCAGGATGCAGAAAAAACAATTTAGTGTAGCAAAAGTATAAGCGCTTTGAACCTTTTCAATGACAGGCAGTGTAATTTTGTGGGCCGCCAAGAATTGCTACCTGATTTGACAAAATTCATCGATAGAAATATAGTATTACAAGAATTATATCGATGAGGTGATTATGGTTGCAGTAACAGTTTCCCCTAAGTTTCAGGTGGTTATTCCCAAAGAAATAAGAAATGCCATGGGAATAGTGTCGGGACAAAAAATACAAATGCTGACTTATTGTAACCGGATAGAGTTAATTCCTATCAAGCCAATGAGTACTATGAAAGGCTTCCTGAAAAATATTGATACGGACGTATTACGAGATAAAGACCGACTATGAATGTAGTCGATTCATCGGCCTGGTTATCTTATTTTGCAGGGGATGCCAATGCCGAAGTATTTTCAGAGCCAATAGAGAATATTGAGACACTGATGGTTCCAAGTATTACCATTACTGAGGTTTTTAAAAATATTTTGCGCCAGCGCGGTGAAAATATGGCTCTGGAAGCTATTGCTCATATGGAACAGGGCAAAATTATTCCGCTTGATAGTGCTTTAGCTATTGATGCAGCCAAATATGGCATTGACTATAAATTACCTTTAGCTGATAGCATTATTTATGCAACGGGGAAAAAGTTTGGTGCTTTGATATGGACACAAGACATGGATTTCCAATCATTAGAGGGTGTTAAATATTATCCGAAGATAAAAACATGAGCATTTTCCACTGGCCTATCAGAGTCTATTACGAAGACACCGATGCCGGTGGCGTTGTTTTTCATGCTAATTATTTAAACTTCTTCGAACGTGCCAGAACAGAAATGTTGCGCGAACTGGGTTTTGAACAAGATAAATTACGCACTGAACAAAATCTTATTTTTGTGGTCAGATCGGTTCAAGTTGATTATTTAAAGTCAGCACAGTTTAATGAATTAATTGATGTTAGTGCAAAAGTGACCCAGGCAAAAAAAGTCAGTCTCAATTTTGAGCAAATTATTTCACGCGATAGTGTGGTACTTTGTAAAGCTAATATACGCATTGCCTGTTTGCACGCTGATACCATGATCCCTAAAAAAACTCCTGATTTTATATTACAAAAATTAAGCAATGACTAACGATTTATCTATCTTCTATCTGATAACACATGCCAGCTTTGTTGTGCAATTTGTTATGTTCATTTTATTAGTAGCCTCTGTGCTGTCCTGGACATTCATTTTTTCTAAACGCAAAGAGCTAAATCAGGCCTTTAAAGTCACCGATGAATTTGATCAGGTGTTCTGGTCAGGTATTGACCTGGCCTCTCTTTATAAAAAATTAAGCAGTAATAATTTTGAAGCCGAAGGTATCGAAAAAATATTTTTGGCAGGATATAAAGAATTTTCCAGGATGAATCAAAAACAGGGAGTAGCTCCCGCCATTCAAATTGAAAGTGCGCAAAGAGTAATGCAGATAGAACTGACCAAAGAAATAGATAAATTGGACGAAACACTTTCTTTTCTTGCCACAGTAGGTTCAACCAGCCCTTATGTGGGTTTGTTTGGAACCGTCTGGGGTATTATGAATTCCTTTCGAGCTTTGGGAGATGTTAAACAGGCGACTTTAGCCCATGTTGCACCCGGTATTGCCGAAGCCTTGATTGCTACAGCGATTGGTTTGTTTGCTGCAATTCCGGCAGTGGTTGCCTATAACCACTTTTCCAGCAGGCTGGATAGACTGGCAGGGCGTTATGAATTGTTTGTCGATGAATTTATTGTACTACTGCAAAGGCAGGTACATAGCGTATGAGTCGCGGTTCTAAACGCAGAAAACCGATGGCAGAAATCAATGTTGTACCTTATATTGATGTAACACTGGTTTTATTAATTATTTTTATGATTACAGCACCTTTTGTACAAACAGGTGTCGATATTGATCTGCCTCAGGCAGATACAGAGGCAGTAGAGCAAAAAAATGAGCTACCCGTCATTGTTTCTGTCGATAAAATGGGATTGTTTTATATCGATATTGGCGAAAGTGAGAATGAAGCAGTGAGCGCTGATACTTTGTTAGTTAGAGTCGCGGCAGTACTGAGAAATAAACCGGATACTCAGGTTTATATCAGAGGTGATCATAGCGTTGAATATGGAAAAGTGGTCACAGTGATGGCCGCTTTAAAAAATGCAGGTGTTCCAAGCGTTGGCTTAATGACTCAATCGTTTGAATAAAGTATGAGTATGTTACAAAAATTTAGTTTTTCTTTTGCTTTGGCATTAACATTGCATTTAACTATTCTAGCTATGTTTGGAATCAGTTTTAATAATGAAGACGAGGTGGTTAAGGTGAAACCCTTGCCGGAGATTATTCAAGCCTCTATTTTAGATGATGGAAAAATACAGCAAGAGGCTAATCGGTTAAAGGAAAACGAAGAAAACAAACGTTTAAAACAGCAAAAAAACCAGAAGGATATTGATAATAAGCTTAAAAAAGAGCAACAACGCTTAGCTGATACCAAGAAAAAAAGACAATTAGAAGAACAAAAAGCAAAAACACTAGAAAAGAAAACTAAAGCACTTGCACTTAAAGAAAAACAGCAGCAGGAAACACTAAAGAAACACAGAGTCATTGAAGCGGCACGCAAAGCTAAAATTAAAAAACAGCAAGAAGTTGAAGCAAAAAAACACAAACAAGAACAAGTAGCCAAACAAAAAAATCAACAAGAATTATTGGCGAAACAAAAGGCCGAGGGAGAACAAAAACAAGAATTATTGGCAAAACAAAAGGCCGAGGGAGAACAAAAACAAGCTTTTCAGGCCAAACAAGCGACAGCTAATAAAGCTAGAGCCGAGCAAAATAGGCAAGCCATTAGTTCAGCAGAACAGTTGATTCAGCAAAAAGTCATTAATCATTGGATTAAACCGGTATCATTGGTAAAAGGGATGAGTTGTACGGTGCGTGTTAAATTATTGCCCAGTGGGGATGTTATGGAAGTTTTGGTAATTAAAAGCAGTGGTGATGATATTTTTGACCGATCGGCTGAAAATGCGGTTCGCAAAGCCTCTCCCCTGCCCGTACCTAAGAGCAGGGCTTTGTTTGCAAAACGATTCAGAGTATTTACTTTTATATTTAAGCCGGAAGAATGAGGTTTGATAGGGTGGTGTTGTGGGAACTAGAATAATCAGTTGGATCACGGTTTCTAGCACAAGCTATTGATTCCACAGCACTTCAAAAAAATGCCCGCCTAACCGAATGGGTGAGGCTAAGATTTTTTGAGCTACAGGGATGTAGTGAATGTCGATTATGCAGGAGCAAT
>CAZDMC010000059.1:0-9071 GCA_964506335.1 uncultured Methylomarinum sp.
CTAGTCCTCCATCAACATTATATTGACGGAGGACTAGAGAATACAATCATCTTACTAAATAATAAATTTGTAGCAAAATATGATTGCAAGGCAGTCAGTCGTTGCAAATGTAGGTGTCAAAGAAAAAATAAGTGTTGAAAAACACTTAAGCAATCAAAGTTTAGCTCCGCATTAACTTCTCTTTCTGCTCCAAAAGCTTCAGACATAATGAAATCCATAAGGATATGTGGTATCATTACAGGCTCTTTAGTGTCAATACAAATATTGGATTAAGTTGCTATTCGTGCAATTTAATCCAATATTCATCAACAGTTTTTTTATTTATTATAGAGGTACTCAAACATGGCTAATTTATTAGATCAACTAAAAGAAGTAACGGTTCCAGTTGCAGATACGGGTGACATTGCTGCGATTCAAAAATTTACTCCTCGTGATGCAACAACTAATCCTTCATTAATTACAATGGCTGCTCAAATGCCGGAGTATCAGGGAATCGTTGATGATACATTGAAAGGTGCAATTGAATCATTAGGTGATGATGCCGCTGAATCAGATGTCGTCACATTAGCATTTGATAGATTAGCCGTATCTTTTGGTCTTAAAATACTTGAAATTATTCCGGGTCGTGTTTCAACTGAAGTTGATGCGCGCTTATCTTTTGATACTGATGCAACAATTGCTAAAGGACGTGAAATCATTGCTCAATATGAAGCGGCAGGCATTTCAAAAGAAAGAGTTTTAATTAAAATTGCATCAACCTGGGAAGGTATCCAGGCAGGAGCTGTTTTAGAAAAAGAAGGTATTTCTTGTAACCTAACCTTACTATTTGGTCTGCATCAAGCTATAGCCTGTGCTGAAAATAATATTACCCTGATTTCTCCATTTGTAGGACGTATTCTTGACTGGTATAAAAAAGATACCGGGCGTGATTCTTATGAATCTGCTGAAGATCCAGGCGTGGTTTCAGTAACAGAAGTTTATAACTATTACAAAAAATTTGGTTATAAAACAGAAGTGATGGGAGCTAGTTTCCGCAATATCGGTGAGATTACTGAACTAGCGGGATGTGATTTACTCACTATTTCGCCTGCATTATTAGCTACATTGCAAGAAACTGAAGGTGATTTACCTCGTAAATTAGATCCTGAAAAAGTTAACTCTATGGATATTGAAAAAATCACTGTAGATAAAGCCACGTTTGAAACAATGCATGCTGAAAACCGTATGGCTACGGATAAATTAGCAGAAGGTATTGCCGGATTTGAAAAAGCATTGGTAGACTTAGAAGAATTATTAGCTTCACGCTTGTCTAAAATTACTGCAGAAGCTTAATTATTTTGGGTGATAGATCAATTTCTCTGCTTGTATCACCCAAACTTAATATCCAATGAATAAATTTGAATACAAATAGTATACTTCGCGCGGTCACGACTGCGGTTTTCTAACGGCTGATTTCTTGCCGATAGCTGCGTTGCTGAAACAGTTGCATAGCCTGCTATGCGCCCGTTTCAGCGCCTCGCTATCGACAAAAATCAGCACGTTATAAATTCCGCATCCGTGACCGCGCGAAGTATATTCAATTGATAAACATAAATAGATTTAAAATATGTCACAAAAAATATTAGATGTTGTAAAACCGGGTGTAGTAACTGGGGATGATGTGCAAAAAATCTTTGCAATTTGCAAAGAAAATGCTTTTGCGCTTCCAGCAGTCAATTGTATTAACACAGATTCAATTAATGGTGCATTAGAAGCAGCTGCAAAAGTTAAGTCTCCTTTAATTATTCAGTTCTCAAATGGTGGGGCTGCGTTTGTTGCAGGGAAAGGCCTTAAGCTTGAAGGGCAAGGCAGTGCTATTTTAGGCGCTATTGCAGGGGCAAAACATGTACATACTGTTGCAGAATCTTACGGTGTGCCGGTCATTCTCCATACTGATCACTGCGCTAAAAAATTATTGCCTTGGGTTGATGGTTTATTAGATGCAGGTGAAAAGTTCTATGCAGAAACGGGTAACCCATTATTTAGCTCCCACATGCTGGACTTGTCTGAAGAAAGTTTAGAAGAAAATATTGAGACTTGTGGTAAATATTTAGAGCGTATGTCTAAAATGGATATGACGCTAGAAATTGAATTAGGTGTAACAGGCGGTGAAGAAGATGGGGTTGACAACTCTGATCTTGATGCTTCTCTGTTATATACTCAACCTGAAGAAGTCGCTTATGCTTATGAGGAATTAAGCAAAATTAGTCCGCGTTTTACCATTGCCGCTTCTTTCGGTAATGTTCATGGTGTTTATAAGCCAGGTAATGTAAAGCTAACACCCACAATTTTACGTGATTCTCAAAAACATGTTTCTGAGAAGTACAATGTAGCTGATAACGAATTAACCTTTGTTTTTCATGGAGGTTCAGGCTCATCAGAAGCTGAGATTAAAGAATCAATCAGCTATGGTGTTGTGAAAATGAACATAGATACCGATACTCAATGGGCTACCTGGGAAGGTGTTATGAGCTACTACAAAAAGAATGAAGCTTATCTTCAAGGTCAAATTGGTAATCCAGATGGAGAAGATAGTCCTAACAAGAAGTATTATGATCCTCGTGTTTGGCAACGCGCAGGTGAGGTTGCCATGGCAACTCGTTTAGAACAAGCTTTTTCTGATCTGAATGCAGTAAATAGCTTATAAGTATTTACTGTAGTTATTCAGGGTAATTTTGCCAGGGGTGCAGGCTATTGATTTATCAGGCTTCTGAAACAGGGTGTTTCAGAGAGCTTACATGGAAGTATTCATGCGCCCTGATAAATCAATAGCCTACACCCCAGGCTTCAAACATGCTGAGTAGATACTTTACTATTTAATAAAAAAAGGCTGTTACAGATGGTGTCTGTAACAGCCTTTTTTTATCTGTTCTGAAAAACTCCGGGTTTACTCTATCGGGTAATGACCGTATCGCCATCGCCAATCAATACAACATCAGCATCTCTTAAAGCAAATAAACCGACAGTAACAACACCCGGGATATTATTAATGACGCGTTCCATTTCCATAGGATCTCTGATATATAAATTATGAATGTCAATTATCTCGCAGGCATTATCTGAGATAAAGTTTTCTCTCCATACCGGTTGCCCGCCCATTTTTACCAGTTCTCGAGCAACATATTGACGTGACATAGGTATTACTTCAATAGGCAAGGGAAATCCGCCAAGAACATCAACAGTTTTAGAAGAATCAACGATACAAACAAATTTATCGCTAGCACCGGCTATAATTTTTTCGCGTGTTAATGCACCGCCGCCGCCTTTAATCAACTTTTTCTTAGGGTCAACTTCGTCGGCACCATCAATATAAACTTTAACATTATCAACTTCGTTTAGGTCCAGCACTTTAATTCCTACACTTTCCAGGCGTCGGGTAGTATCAATAGAACTAGAAATAGCTGCGTCAATGGTTGAAGTGTAATCAACTAGCATTTCAATAAAGAAATTAACTGTAGAACCTGTACCTACTCCAATAACTGGAACATCTTTTATATACTCAATCGCTGATCGAGCCACTTGTTTTTTTAATTCATCTTGCGTCATAGCTTTTCTGTTGTGTATTAGAATTGTTAAAATTTAGATATAATATTCATAAACTTAAATAATAACCGATATAAAATATTATTTCAGCTGATAATTATGATAACCCAAATTCACAGATAGAACTTCAACTTTCATTTTCTGTATCTACTCAGCGTATTTAAAGTCAGGGATATAGGCTATTAATTTATCAAGACGCCTGAATAGATCCATGTAAGCTCTCTGAAACGTCCTGTTTCAGAAGCCTGATAAACCAACAACCTACACCCCTGGCAGAATCATGGTGAAACCTGACAAATAGTTACCATTTTCAGATCATTAATGCATTACAGTATAGAGACGATGCGCCATGAAGATGGAAAAAATTCTGCTAAAATTTAGTCACGTTATTAGCTTCGCTTAAGCACAAAATATTTCAATTTTGTCAATAATCCCGCTGGTATCTAATCCACATTCAGTCAATAACTCTTCACGAGTGCCTTGCTCAATAAAAGCATCAGGTAGCCCGATATTCAATACAGGCATTAAAATATGCTGAGCTTGCAAAAACAAGCTGACGGCACTGCCCACACCACCAGAGATTACATTCTCCTCAACTGTGACCAGTACCTCATGGCTCTTAGCCATTTCTAAAATAATATTCTCATCAAGAGGTTTAATAAATCGCATATTCACTACTGTAGCACCCAGTTTTTTGCCCGCTTCAATAGCTGGAGGCACCATGCTGCCCCAGGCCAGAATAGCAATACGCCCTCCCTGGTGACAAACCTTAGCTTTGCCAATTTTTAGCCCAGACAATTTATCAGCCACCACTACTCCAGGACCTTTACCTCGAGGGTAACGCACAGAAGCGGGGCCTTTATAGTTATACCCTGTGGTTAACATTTGTCTGCACTCATTCTCGTCAGCCGGCGCCATAACTAGCATGTTTGGAATACAGGCTAAATAGCTATAATCAAAACTACCGGCATGGGTTGGTCCATCAGGCCCTACTAATCCTGCTCTATCCAAAGCAAATAATACATCCAGATTCTGAATGGCAACATCATGAATCAATTGATCGTAAGCGCGTTGTAAAAAGGTCGAATAAATCGCCACTACCGGTTTAGCGCCTTGGCAAGCCTGACCGGCAGCCAGGGTCACTGCATGTTGTTCAGCAATCGCCACATCAAAATAGCGATCCGGGAATCGTTCGGAAAATTCAACCAGTCCAGAGCCTTCACGCATAGCTGGAGTAATGCCTAGCAAGCGATCATCCTGTTCAGCCATATCGCACAACCAACGACCAAAAACCTGGGTATATGTCGGATGTTTTGACGGTGCGGACTTAGGTAAACCCTCCTTCATAGGGTCAAAAGCGGGCACACCATGATAAGCCAGTGGGTCTTTCTCGGCGGGTGGATAGCCCTTGCCTTTTTTAGTGACAATATGAAAAAAAACAGGGCCTGATAAATCCTTGATATTATTCAAGGTATCTACCAGCATATTGATATCATGCCCATCAATTGGACCAATATAATTAAAACCTAGTTCTTCAAACAGAGTGCCAGGGACAATCATTCCTTTTAAATGTTCCTCCGTTTTCTTGGCTAAATCCCAGACACTGGGCATACGACTTAGTACCTTTTTACTTTCTTCTCGCACAGAAGAATAAAATTTGCTGGAAATTACCCGGGTAAAATAATTATTCATCGCCCCTACAGGGGGTGAAATTGACATATCATTATCATTCAAAATCACCAGTAAATTAGCATCCAGAGAACCGGCATGATTCATCGCCTCAAAAGCCATGCCGCCGGTAATACTGCCATCGCCAATGATTGCAACCATGCGCTTGTCTTCACCGCGTAACTGGGAAGCAATGGCCATTCCCAAGGCTGCACTGATTGATGTGCTGGAGTGTCCTACACCAAAGGCATCATATTCACTCTCAGCGCGATTGGGAAAAGCACAAATCCCATCCTTTGAACGAATCGTAAGCATCCGTTCTTTACGTCCGGTTAAAATTTTGTGCGGGTAAGCTTGGTGACCTACATCCCAAACCAATTGGTCAACCGGAGTATTAAAGACATAATGCAGTGCTACCGTTAGCTCTACTGTCCCCAAACCTGCTGAAAAATGCCCTCCAGAAATACTGACCGTCTGGGTTAGATAATCGCGTAATTCTGTGGACAGCGATACTAATTGATCTTTGGAAAGCTTGCGCACATCTTTTGGTGTGCTAATGTTGTCGAGTAGAGGGTATTTTCCAGTACTATTCATCTGCTATCAAATCCGTTCTTGGCTACTATTTATATGGTTGATTATCGCTTTTAATTCCCGACTGTTCAAGTCAGGAGCTATAGAGAGTCTGTTAATATTCGCGCTGAATAATATAAAGTGATAAATCACGTAATAAACCTGCTTCGTTGCCGAAACCTGTTAAACTTTCTATGGCTTGCTCATGAAGCTCCTGCGCTTTTTGCTTGGCTCCAGCTAAACCTAATAATGCGGGATAAGTTGGTTTATTATTATCCTGGTCTTTGCCCTGGGTTTTACCTAAAGTTGCTGTATCACTTTCTTCATCAAGAATATCGTCTTTAACCTGAAATGAGAGTCCAATACATTTTGCATAATGATCCAGTTTTTTTGCAATGACAGGATCAATTTCCGATTTTGATAATGCTGCCATATTGACACTGGCACGAATCAGTGCACCTGTTTTGTGAATATGCATATTTTCAAGCTCTGGAAGATTAAGCATTGTTCCTACGGATGCTAGATCTATTGCCTGACCACCCACCATCCCCTGAGAACCGCTGGCTTTAGTTAAAGTAGTAATCATTTTTAAACGATTGAGAGAATCTACTTTTATGGAAGTATCATTGGCCAATATTTCAAAGGCTAATGCTTGTAATGCATCCCCTGTTAATATAGCCGTTGCTTCATCATAGGCAATGTGGCAGGTCGCTTTACCGCGTCTGAGGTCATCATCATCCATTGCTGGCAAGTCGTCATGGATTAAAGAATAAACATGGATTAATTCAACAGCACAAGCGGAGCCATCTAATAGTTCATCGTCTAAGCCCAAGGCTTTACCTGTACAATAAGTGAGCATGGGACGCATACGCTTTCCACCCTCCAGAACGGTATATCGCATGGCTTGATGCAGTTTATTGGGAATAATATTTTCGCTGGGCAAACGCAAATCCAGAGCCCGTTCCACTCTACTCTGCACAGAAACAAGATAATCTTTTAAGGCATTACTCATCGTTAAATGGCTCCAGGGTTTGTTGACCGTTTTTTTCTACTAGGATTTGAACTTTTTGTTCTGCTTCTTGCAAGGCTTTTTGACAGGTACTGGTTAATTTAACACCCCGTTCAAAGGATTTTAAGGATTCTTCCAGTGACAATTCACCTTGCTCCATTTGTTCAACCAGTTGTTCCAGTTCTGCCAAAGAGTCTTCAAATAAGCTGGCGCTTTTTTTTCTGGGCATATAAAAAATAATTACATGTTACGATATTAAAAATGATGGCTATTATATCTTAAATATCAGTATCTATGAGTAACGAATATAACGCAGCAGCAATTGAAGTTCTGACCGGATTAGATCCTGTTCGAAAACGGCCAGGTATGTATACAGATACCACTAGACCCAATCATTTGGTACAAGAAGTGGTCGATAATAGTGTTGATGAAGCTCTGGCAGGTTATGCAGATAGTATTGATGTCATTTTATACAAAGACGGCTCGGTGCTGGTTAAGGATAATGGCCGGGGGATGCCGGTAGACTTGCACCCTGAACAAGGTATTCCAGGGGTTGAAGTTATTTTGACTCAGCTTCATTCAGGGGGTAAATTTTCCAACAAAAATTACCAGTTTTCAGGTGGATTACACGGTGTCGGTGTTTCAGTAGTGAATGCTTTGACCACACAACTGCAAGTTCAGGTAAAACGTAATGGCAAAGTTTATCAAATGACTTTTGCCAACGGTGAAAAACTTAGTGAATTAACAGAAACCGGTACCGTAGGGAAAGCCAATACAGGCACCCAGATTACTTTTTTACCTAATCCTGCTTATTTTGATTCAGCTAAAATTTCTGTTTTAAAACTCAGGCATGTGTTACGTGCCAAAGCCGTGCTATGTCCTGGGCTTAAAGTTTCTTTAGTTTCAGAACAAACAGAGGAACAATGGGATTGGTGCTATCAAAATGGACTTAAGGAATATTTACTGGATCGTGTCGGTGACGTCGAAACTTGTCCAGAAATTCCTTTTATGGCTGAATCATCAGCGGCTAATGAAGCGGTGGAATGGGGCATGCTTTGGACAGCCGATAGGTTACTGGAAAGCATCACCGAAAGTTACGTTAATCTAGTGCCTACAGCGCAGGGAGGCACGCATGTTAATGGCTTAAGAGCAGGTTTAACGGAGGCCATCCGTGAGTTTTGTGAGTTCAGAAATTTATTGCCTCGTGGGGTAAAAATTGCCCCAGAAGATGTCTGGGAAAATTGTCATTTTATATTATCCGTTAAATTAGCAGATCCCCAATTTTCTGGGCAAACTAAAGAGCGTTTGAGTTCAAGAGAATGTGTGCCTTTTGTATCAGGAATTGCTAAAGACAGTTTTAGTCTTTGGCTAAACCAGCATCCGCAAGAAGGAGAAAAAGTCGCCGAAATTATTCTTGCCAGCGCTCAAAAAAGGCTTAAATCCAGCAAAAAAATAATCAGAAAAAGAATTACTTCAGGGCCTGCATTACCGGGTAAATTAGCCGATTGCTCCGCACAGGATCTTTCCCGAACTGAATTATTTTTGGTGGAAGGAGATTCGGCCGGTGGTTCAGCAAAACAGGCGAGAGATAGGGAATTTCAGGCCATTATGCCTTTACGTGGGAAAATTTTAAATACCTGGGAGGTGGATTCTACTCAAGTGATGGCATCTCAAGAAGTGCATGATATTGCCGTAGCACTCGGTATAGAGCCAAATTCAGACGATTTGCAAAATCTACGGTATGGAAAAATATGTATTTTGGCGGATGCGGATTCTGATGGAAATCATATTGCCACATTAATTTGTGCATTGTTTTATAAGCATTTTGCGTCTCTTGTCAGGGCTGGACATGTCTTTATTGCCATGCCTCCCTTATATCGAATAGATATCGGTAAAAAAGTTTTTTATGCGCTGGATGAAGCTGAACGACAGGGTGTGTTAGCAAGGATTGAAGCGGAAAAAATAAAAGGAAAAATTAATGTGCAACGTTTTAAAGGCCTAGGTGAAATGAATCCCAGCCAGTTAAGAGTAACCACTATGAATCCTGATACCCGTCGATTAGTTCAATTAACGGTTGAAGAAGGTGATGATACTAACGAACAACTGGATTTACTATTAGCAAAAAAACGCTCTCAAGACAGAAAACATTGGCTGGAAACCAAGGGGAATCTTGCTGAAGTTTAGATATATACTTCGCGCGGCCACGGATGCGGAATTTATAAGCTGCTGATTTTTGTTGATA